>CAWUNB010000157.1:0-5279 GCA_963923745.1 uncultured Thiotrichales bacterium | reverse complement strand
TGTCAATTAGAACCTGGACTTGTCCTCATTGCGGTGCTCTTCATGATCGGGATACCAACGCTGCCCGAAATATGTTAACGAGGGTATCTTAACGCTAACAAACTTCGGTGGATTCACTTCCCAACGTGGCAACCTGAATTATGTATAGCGTTGCCACCAACTCAGTTTTTCTCTTCCCCCATTCCCCGTTTTTTGGAGTTCCCTGTGTCCCTAGATTTTTTTGCTCCCATTGCTACTGCGCCGGAAACGGCTGGCTATTTGAGCAGTGCCATCCTGTTGCTGGCAGTGGCTGCCTTTGCTGTGCTACGGCTACGCCTAGCACCGTTGTTAGAGGAGTTGGGGCGAGTACGGGTGACTCTGGAAACCCTACCGAAAGAAAGTGCTGCTTTAGCCCAACAACTGTCTACCCTAGATAGTCAATTAGGTGCCTCTCCACGGTTGGGGCCTTCGTGGCGTGCTTATCGAGCAACCTTGGTTCCCCTTGGGGACGCTGTTTACGCACCTCGGGAAGCGACTCCCTTCTTCTCGGTCAATCGGTTGCTGGCTCAACAAGTCAATCTACGGTTCTACCAAGCTATGCCAAATTTATTGGTGGGAATGGGGATTTTAGGAACTTTTGTGGGTTTGTTATTCGGTATCCACGTCGCTAGTCGGGGATTAGCATCCCCTGATATCAACGTGGCCCGAGCAGCCCTCCAGGGTTTGTTATCAGCAGCAGCTCTCAAATTTGCGACTTCGGTAGCTGGTCTATTAGCCTCTCTGTTGTTTTCCTGGGGAGAGAAACATACCACTCATCAACTAGATAGATTAATTGGACGCTTTGTGGAAACCCTGGAAGAGCGGGTAACCCGAGTCACTCCAGAATCCCTAGCCCTACGCCAAGAAGCCCTTCTACGGGAGCTGCCGGGGCGCATTGGCGCAGCGCTAGAGACCCGGTTAGCACCTTTGCTGAATCGATCCGGCGAGAATCTTCGCAGCGCTTCTGGTGAAGCGGTTCAAGATCTGGCAGAGACTTTTAAGAATGGAGGAGAAGGGCTACGCCGGGAAGTGGCAGAGCAATTAACCTTGATGCTGGCCCGTCTTAGCACAGCAGTGGAAACTGTGAGTGGTCAATTGGCCAATGCCGGTGCCCGGGCCGCTACCGACTTGGATCGGGCTGCTGGCGGAGTGAGTGCCGCTGGCAACCGCATGGAACAAGCCACTGGTGCCACTGCCCGTTTAACCGTGGACGTGGAGCGGATCTTGGTGGGTTTACGGGATGCTCAAGCGGGTTTTCAAGGCGTTGCCGGACCGGTAGTGGAGGCAGCTTCTGCCTTCCGTAGTAGTGGAATCCGCGTGGAAAGCGCCGCTGGACGAATCCAAGAAGCTGCCAGTGGTCTGCAAGGCGCAGTAGCAGAGTTAGCTCGGCTAGAAGCTCAAGTGTGTGGCCAATGGCGAGAGTATGAAGAACGTTTTGCCCACGTAGACGCCTCTCTAGCAGCCACTTTCCGAGAATTAGATCAGGGACTCACCCGTTACACCGGCACAGTGCGGGATTGGGTGGAGGGATTAGATCGCCACGCTGCCAACATCGCTAAAGATCTGGGGGGAGCCGCTGGAGAGATCCGGGAAACGGTTGCCGAATTGGCCGGCGTGTTGGCGGAGAACCGTTCGTGACCGATCCCAGTCAGCAATCTTTCTCCGAAGAGGGAGGAGACTACCTCGTCTCCGTGTCCGACATGATGGCCGGGCTACTGTTTGTATTTATCATCACCCTAATGGTGTTTGTGATGAATTTCCAGGGAGCCACTGACAGCCTCACCAACACAGAACAACTACGGGAAGGGATGTTGGAGCAAATTGCCGATGAATTGTCTCGGCGGGGAGTACGGGTATTACTGGTGGAGGATCACGGCGTACTGCGGTTAACAGAAAATGAAATTTTGTTTTCCTCCGGTAGTGCCGATCTCCGGAACGAGGATTTACCCCGATTAGCGGTGTTGGGGGAAGTGCTAGAAACAGTGCTGGCTTGTTATGCTGGACGGGCCACGGATCCCCCACCTGCTCTGTGCCGGGATGCCCAACCAGGACGGTTGGAGGCAGTATTTTTAGAAGGTCATACCGATAACATGCCGGTGCGGGGAGGTCCTTATGGAGATAATTGGACGCTGTCTGCTAATCGAGCTCTCCGCACTTATCGAGCTTTGCTACAAGCCCGTCCCGGATTGAGCACCCTAGTCAGTCACCGAGGTCAACCCCTATTTTCCGTGAGTGGCTACGGAGAAGGCCGCCCAGTGGTAGCCCATCCCAATCCAACCCCGGAACCCCGCAACCGCCGTATTGATCTGCGTTTTGTCATGGTTCCTCCCGCTAATCCTACGATTGGCAGCCGGATTCATTAACTTGGTGATAGCGTTCCTGCTAGGGGACTGGTTGCTGCAACAATCTCCCCAGTTGCCCGATCTTCATTGGGTATGGCTACTCCCTGTGTTGTTACCCCTGCTAGCTATCCGCTATCAATCAGGACGAATTGTCCTAAGCCTGGTGATTGGTTTTCTGTGGGCCCTGCTGATAGGGCAACAGCGATTAGGGAATCGGCTACCGGCTACCTGGGAAGGACAGGACTTGTGGGTGGAAGGACGGATCGCTTCCCTCCCCCACCAAGGCGACCGCAGTCTACGCTTTGATCTCGCCAGTGAAACAGTAACCGTCCCTGGATCACCGCCTCAGTCTTGGCCACGGCGGTTGCGATTGTCTTGGTATGGCAATGTCCCTCCACTCCAGGTGGGTGATCGTTGGGGATTGGCGGTTCATCTCAAGCTCCCCCATGCCACCCTTAACCCTGGGGGAAGTGATTACGAGAAATGGTTATTCCAGGAAGGTATCGCCGCCCTGGGGAATGTGGTGCGTTACCCAGAGCCCCAATTAATGGCATCAGATCAACCCTGGTTGACTAGTCCCCTACTGGCGGTCCATCGCCTGCGGCAGGTACTGGCTGATGAGTTGGCCACTGTATTGCCCAACAGTCCCCAGCTAGGGCTGATTCAAGGATTGGCCATCGGCGAAACCGGTACCATCAACCCATCCCAGTGGAATGTATTGAATCGCACCGGCACTATTCACCTGTTGGCCATTTCTGGTTCTCACATTGCTTTGGTGGCTGGATTAGTCTTTTTTATCGTCCGTTTTCTGTGGGCGAGAACGGGTCGCGGCCCATTGTGGATTCCTGTGCCCCGGATGGCAGCAGGTGCGGCCTTAATAGCTGCTGGAGGCTATACAGCCCTTGCCGGGTTTCCCATTCCTGCCCAACGGGCCTTGATTATGGTGGGAGTGGCCATGATAGGAATTTTGGCTGGACGAGCATTGCGTCCCGGGCGAGCCCTATCCTTAGCTTTGTTAACGGTACTCCTCTATGACCCCTTGGCAGTGAATGCTGCTGGATTTTGGCTATCGTTTGGTGCGGTGGCTGCCATGTTATACGGTATGGCTTGGCGGACCCGGCCATTGAGATGGGAATGGGGACGTTTGCAATGGCTAGTAACTATCGGCTTGTTGCCTTTATTGCTGGCTATTTTTCAGCGGGTAGCATTGTACTCGCCGTTAGCCAATCTGGTAGCTATCCCCTGGTTGGAACTGGGAACGGTACCCATCGTTTTGCTGGGAACAGCATTACTACCCTGGGCACCAGCGCTAGCCCATTGGCCTTTGGCTTTGGCCGATGAATTATTGGCAGGCTTGTGGTGGTTTTTAACTGAGGTAGCAACTTTACCCGGTGGCTTGTGGAATCCACCCCCTCCCCCTGCCTGGAGTGTAGCCGCTAGCTTGGTTGGCGTATTGCTGGTACTCGCTCCTCGGGGATTACCAGGGCGTTGGTTGGGATGGCTGGGATTGGCAACACTGGCTAGCGGAACGGTTACCCGGCCACTGCTAGGAGAAGCCTGGTTGACAGTATTGGACGTGGGTCAGGGATTAGCCACCGTCATCCGTACCCACCGCCATACTCTGGTTTATGACACAGGGCCCCGCTATGGTCCTGATCAAGACGCCGGTAGTCGTGTAGTAGTGCCATTTCTTCGCTGGGCGGGGATAAATAAAGTGGATACGGTGGTAGTAAGTCATGCCGATATGGACCACGCTGGAGGACAGGATAGCCTTAAGACAGCCTTGCCAGTGGAGCGCTGGTTGGGTTCTGGGGGGGAACCTTGTATTCGTGGGGATCACTGGGAATGGGATGGTATTAGCTTCCAGCTGCTCCACCCCGCTCCGGAAAGCTACTTTCATGGGAATAACGGTAGCTGCGTGCTGCGGGTGGAATGGCCAGGGGGTGCATTGCTGTTGCCTGGTGATTTAGCCAAGGCAGGGGAAATGAACTTGTTGGCTAATCTCCCCCAGCAACTCCCAGCTACCGTACTGATTGCCCCCCACCACGGCAGTGCTGGTTCTTCCACACCCCGCTTTGCTGCAGCCGTGCATCCCCAATGGGTAATTTACTCTACGGGTTATCGCAATCGGTTTGGTTTTCCCAGATCCGAGGTAGTAACTCGCTATCGATCATTGGGTGCCCGGGATCGAGACACTGCTAAGGAAGGAGCTCTAACGTTGCGCTTGGGGCCAAACACGGCCACCGATCTTCCTTCATCTTGGCGACAGGAAGCACGGCGTTATTGGCAGGTAACAGACACGCCTTAAGCAGTCTCTGCAGAGAGTAACGCAGCTCGGAAGGCTCTGCGGCGAGCGCAAAAATTGCAAATTTTACCGGAGACCATGAATAATATGCTTCAATATTTCATTAAAGTTACTATTTCAGCACTACTTATCGTTGCTATCTCCGAGATTTCCAAACGGCAGTCTGGAGTTGCTGCCTTGCTGGCCTCATTACCAATTACTTCACTATTAGCTTTTGTTTGGCTTTATCTTGAAACAGGAAATACCGACACGATCAGTGAATTATCTCGACAAATCTTCTGGCTAGTAATTCCCTCGCTAATTTTATTCCTGGCTCTCCCGGTACTGTTACGCTGGGGATGGGGATTCTGGTTCAGCCATTGCAATGGCCTGTGGTTTTACATCCGTCACTTATCTACTTATGATTCAGCTACTACACCGCTTTGGTTTTGTTCTTTAATTGAGAATCTACCTAGGCCACATCAACTTTTGCCGTTGAAGTCGGGGCGATCATAGCCCACCTGTTGAATGACCTGGCGTGCTACCTCGGGGATATCGACGCTGGCTCGCGAGGCAAAGCGAGCCGCTAAAAACAAAATACCGTTGGCCACAGCGGCTTCGGCCCGGACCGAAGT
>CAWUNB010000156.1:0-5308 GCA_963923745.1 uncultured Thiotrichales bacterium | reverse complement strand
ATGGCGCTGAAATAATTCTGGACGGTCGTGCAATACTGCGGATATAGCTCTTGCAGTTCCCAATAATGCTTTTTCCTGGCCTTGCCGTAAAAAGGCTTCCATTTCTCGTAGATATTCATAGCCAACCCACGGGATAGCAAAAACAGCCAGAGACACCATCAGTAATTTTATTCGTACACTGAAGGTAAAACGATGAAACCAGCGAAATCGTATTCGATGGCTCGTTAGGCGGGATTCATCCCCTTGTACCCTCATACGATTCCCCTGGCTAGCTCTCTACTTTCCAGCGATAACCCATCCCATAAATAGTCTCAATAGCAGCAAATTTATCGTCTAGATTGATAAATTTTTGTCGAATACGCTTAATATGGCTAGTAATCGTAGCATCATCTACTACTACATTTGCTTCATGCATAAGTTGTTCGCGATTTTTAACATACCCAGGAAATCGGGCCAACGCATGAACCAACCAGAATTCGGTAAGGGTTAAATCAACTGGTTTACTTTGCCAAATAGCTTGAATACGATTCATATCTAATGTCAATGGCCCACGATTAAGCAAAGATTCCCGAATTGGTGGCGCACGCAGCGCATCGACACGACGAAAAAGGGCAGCAATACGAGCAGCTAATTGGGGCAAACTGATATCTTTAGTTAAATAATCATCCGCACCTAAACGTAGTCCAGAAATGGTATCAAATTCACTATCTCGAGCTGTTAAGAAAATAATGGGTAAAGTGGCAGAAATAGCGCGTAATTCCCGGCATAATTCAAATCCCCCTTCTACATCATCCTCCAAACCAATATCTAGTATTACTAGATCCGGTAATCGGGTGCGAAAGGACGTTAATGCTTCCGTTCTCGTCCCAAACGTTGCTACTTCGTAACCTTGGCGACGTAAGACATCTGCGTAGTTTTCACGGATCGCCGGTTCATCTTCCACAATGGCGATTTTACGCTTCATTTACTACTCCCCCGACAGGTTCTCAGTCTCCTTAGAACTTAACCTACTCTATCCCATTAGTCTATTGCTGCAGAGTGAAGAAAAATATTGCCATATTTAAGACAGAATTCATCTTCATACTGCAACTATTCCACAATGGTGGCGCCATCCCGGGCTGGTGTGATCTCCACCCCAACCTGTTTAGCTCCCAACCTTGCCGCTTTTCGGAGATCCCATGAAAATCTTCAAACACCGCCCCATCGCGGTTGACTTGCCCTCAGGTATTCGGCCACGGGGGTTACTGCGAGAATTGCTTATAGGGGCAATGGCCAGCATAGCTATTGGTACTGGATTTAGCTTATTGGCTGGAGCATTGGTTGTCACACTGGCTAGCCAACGGCTGGAACCAACCCAGTCGACCAAGGGGGATTTGCTAGCCTGGAGTCAATATAACGCTATGGTTTCCTCCCCTAGCCGCCGCTAGGAGGTGGCGTTAGCCAAGGGAGGGGAAGGACGTTACAGAAAGCGGCCAAGAGCGCCTATTACTGCGGTGAATAATCCGAGGGTCAAGTTAAGGACCATGATTCGCCGAATCCGTGCCTGTTGCTGCGCTGCCCGCTGCAGATCCTCTGTGTTTAGAAAAACCTGCATGGAACGCCAAGGCGACAGCCACAGATAGGTATAGAGCAAAGCCATTAACCCCCCGCTGGCCAGCATTACATGGACGTGAGGTTTAGCGCTGGCTACTCCACCAAAAACTGTAAAGAGGATCCAGTAGCCGGTCGTCACCAGCATGATTACCGCTACCCATACCCAAGGAAAGAAACGAGAAAAGACCCTTTTCCATAGCCCTAAACGTTTGTCGGGGGGGAGCTCCCCTGCTGCGGGGCGGAGGGCGAGGAGGGCAAAGAACATACCGCCGACCCAGACGATACTGGCCAGCAGATGAAGTGTGTAAGCAACAGGAACAGCGATGGACATGACGACCTCCGCAATCGCTGGAATGTCAAAGGGACATCCCTGAATCAGGGGTGCCCCGGAGCCGACTTGAACGGCTGACCTTCCCCTTAGGAGGGGGACGCTCTATCCGGGCTGAGCTACCGGGGCAGGAGAATAAACGCCAAGGGAACAGGTTAAGCCTAAAACCGGCTTACCTTGCAACAATCTCGGGAGTATGCCAGGCACCTAGACGGGGGACAATCGGCTTTTCGCCCCAATTTCTGCCCTTCACCGGCTCAAATTTCCAAGACAGTTCAGCTAGACTCTCGCCTCCACACCCGACTTAGCAGTCCCCCGAGTTTCAAACCTGCGGAGAATCTTGATGAAAGGCCTACTGGCACTAGCTGCTACCTTTTTCTGGGTGGTCTCGCCCCTGTGGGCGGCGGACGAAGATCGTGGAAAAATGCTCCATGATGCCCACTGCCTGTCTTGCCATGGCACGACTGCCTACACTCGCCCTAACCATTTCATCGCCACCTTAGCGGCATTACAACAGCAAGTACGCCGTTGTGAGATTCCAGCAGCAGCAAAGTGGAGTGAAGACGATGTAGAGAATGTAGTGGCCTACCTTAATCACCAGTTTTACAAATTTACCCCCTAATTTTTCGCCTACCCTCCTCGGGTAGGCCGTCCCTTGAGGCTTACCATGGCCCGTCGGTTAACTCGTCGCCAGGCGTGGCGTGTACAAAAGATTCAGGATGAGCGTTTAGATCGACTCCAGCGGAAAACTCAATACGGGGAAGATTTGCTGCAGTGCGGTCAGTTGGGTCCGGAACAGATTGGGCGGGTTGTCACTAATCACGGGGCCAACTTGGAAGTGGCTGCTGTTAGCGGACGGGTGTACCACTGTTATCCCAGACAGCACTTGGATTTACCAGTTAGCGGTGATCGGGTCGTTTGGCAAGAAACTGGCGATGGAAGGGGTGTAGTAGTAGCAGTTATGCCCCGTACTTCCCGGGTGGCACGCCCAGATCCTCAGGGGGTGATGCGGCCAATAGCCGCCAATGTAGACCAGTTAGTTATCGTGATAGCACCGGAACCCGTTCTAAACGAGGGATTGTTGGATCGATACTTGGTTGCTGCAGAAACATTGGAAATCCCTCCCATCTTGCTCCTCAATAAGGCGGATTTATTAGTAGGGGAGATGGGGTCAAGGGTACGCCAGCGTTTAGTTACCTACCAAGCTTTAGGTTATCCCCTGTGGGAAGCCACTACCCGTTGTCCAGAGGGGCTAGATGAGCTATTGGAACAACTGCGGGATCGTACTAGTATTCTAGTGGGTCAGTCTGGCGTGGGAAAATCTTCTATTATCAATCACTTACTTCCTGAAAGAACAATACCAGTACAGGCTTTATCCGCTGGTCAGGGACGCCATACCACTACTTCCAGCACTCTATATCCTCTCCCTCGGGGAGGTGATCTCATTGACTCTCCTGGGGTACGAGAATTTGGATTATGGCACTTACCACTGACCGAACTAGCTTGGGGATTCCGTGAGTTTCGGCCATGGCTGGGAACTTGCCGTTTCAATGACTGCAGCCACCGTCAAGAACCTGGTTGTGGATTATGGCAGGGTGTAGAAACCGGGCAAATTGAAGAAAAGCGCTTGCTGAGTTTTTTGCGGATTGCCGAGCTTGCGACAATTAGGACAAGTCCAGGTTCTAATTGACAGCACCATTTTATTTACGTCAGTGTTGTGACGAAATTCGTATCTTGATACGCTCCACCGCTTGTTAACACTCCCCGCAGAAACTGCCCGGTATGGGATGTTTCACAGGACGCTATCACTTCCGGTGGACCAGTTACCACAATAGTACCTCCCCGCTGGCCACCTTCTGGGCCTAAATCTACAATCCAATCGGCAGTTTTAATAACATCCAGATTGTGTTCAATCACCACGACAGTATTGCCGTGATCCCGTAGCCGTACTAACACCGCCAGCAATTGGGCTATATCGTGAAAATGGAGCCCGGTGGTCGGCTCATCCAAAATATACAAAGTATTACCAGTATCCCGTCGAGATAATTCTTTGGCCAACTTGACTCGTTGAGCTTCTCCTCCAGATAGCGTAGTAGCCGCTTGCCCCAGAGACAGATAACCCAATCCCACATCTAACAACGTTTGGAGTTTATGGGCCACACTGGGTACCGGATCGAAAAAAACTCGAGCCGCTTCCACTGTCATGGTCAGTATTTGATGAATAGTGTGACCCTTGTAGTGAATTTCCAACGTTTCCCGGTTATAGCGCCGACCTTGGCACACATCACAGGTGACATAGAGATCGGGAAGGAAGTGCATTTCCACTTTAATAACCCCATCTCCCTGACAAGCTTCACAACGTCCCCCCTTGACGTTGAAGGAAAACCGTCCGGGGCCGTAACCTCGAGAGCGAGCTTCCTGGGTACCAGCAAACAAATCTCGAATCGGAGTAAACAAGCCGGTATAGGTGGCTGGGTTGGATCGGGGAGTGCGACCAATAGGACTTTGATTGATGTCCACCACTTTATCCCAAACTGCCAGACTGTCTGCCTGGGTGAAAGGGGAGGGATCATCGCTAGCCCCATTGAGTTCTCGGGCAGCTAGTCGGTAGAAGGTATCCAAAATTAAGGTGGATTTACCGGATCCAGAGACTCCAGTGATACAGGTCAGTAATCCCCGAGGCAAGGCCAGATCGACTTTCTTTAGGTTGTTTCCCTGAGCTCCCCACAAATGGAACCAGCGTTCCGGCGGTGGAGGAGGGACCCGCACTGGAACGGGGATAGTGCGACGTCTCGCCAAGTAAGCGCCAGTGAGGGAAGTAGGGTGGGCAGCGATCTGGCTAGGGGTGCCCTGGGCTACTATTTGGCCACCGTGGGTACCGGCCCCTGGTCCCATATCCACTATATGATCAGCTTGACGAATAGCATCTTCATCGTGTTCCACCACGATGACGGTGTTACCCAAGTCTCGGAGACGGAACAGCGTAGCCAGTAGTCGCTCGTTGTCCCGTTGATGTAAACCGATGGAAGGTTCATCCAGGATATACATCACACCCACTAAGCCAGCACCAATCTGGCTAGCTAGGCGAATGCGTTGGGCTTCTCCACCCGATAGAGTTTCTGCTCCTCGATCCAGGGTTAGGTAATCCAGGCCAACATTTACCAGGAACCCTAACCTATCAGTAATCTCTTTGAGGATGCGATTAGCCACTTCGCCTCGTCGGCCCGGTAGCGTTAGTTGATTGAAAAAAGCCAGAGCCTCCCCCACCGGCAGCCCACTGACGGCAGGTAGGTTGTAACTGGCTATGTAAACATGGCGGGCTGGTAACCGTAGTCGTGCTCCCTGGCAGTCAGGGCAAGGACGACTGGTGAGGTAACGGGCCAGTTC
>CAWUNB010000155.1:0-5312 GCA_963923745.1 uncultured Thiotrichales bacterium | reverse complement strand
TCGTGGGCCTCCTGAATGCTGTTGGTCAGGGCGCTCAAACGTTCATTGATGGGAAATAGGGCCTGGAGCACCAAGCTAGGGTGGCCGGAAATAGGCGCTGTCGTCAGTACTTTAATGGCCACCCGTACCTGCATTCCCACTCCTGCCACTGGATCTATCCCCACGTAGGCATCGTCTTGGCGTACCCGCTGGAGCACTGTCTCTCCGGGTCGATGGGGGATAACAGCCGTAGCGTCGACATGGCTAGCAGATATCACTTCCCCACTGGGAGTAAGCAGAACCATCTCTGTAGCGCCACTGCGACTACGTAGATCGTCAAGGGTTAACAGGGTTATCTCTCCCCCAACTCCGGTGATATCACTGACCAAGGTAGTGACTTGCTTCAAGCGCTCCCGTTTGACGGAATCCAGGGCGGTTCGTCCCACATCCAGACTATCGTCCAAAGCCTTGCCAATCCGGGTTTCAAACCAACTATCGATACCCCGTTCCAGAAAAACTTGAGCAAAGTGATAAACAACCCCAGCGGGGGCCAAGGATAGAAAGACAAACATGGCGGTTAACCGCACGGTCATGCGGGAACCAATGACTCGATGACGGTACTGAACAACAAGTTGGTAGATATTGGCGGCAATGAGTAGGGTGAAAATCACCAATACCAAAGCATTGAAAGCTAACAACCAAGAGTGGAGTCGGCCAAAATCGCTACCATCCTGGACCGCTTTACCCAAGAGAAACAAAGCGCCAGAAGTTAGCGCCAGCAATCCACCCATGGTGACGGAAGCAGGCAAACGCTGGAACGCAATCATGACGGGATCCTCACTGGAGGCTGAGGGGCCAGTTGTACCAGGGACTAGTAAGACGCCATTCGGGGGAAACGTAGGCTGAAACCCGGAGTGGAGCAGGAAGGGCCTCTACATCCAGCCGCACTCGTAGTTGAGCTTGGTAGCGTTCCCGATTGGCCAGCAACCGGTGGTCTAGCAAAGGAAAACCATCTATTCGCCCTAACTCTTTCAAGGCTGATTCCAGGTTGTAGTGACTATCCTGGATACCAGTCGTGAGGTTAGTCACTAAAAATAGATCAGTCAGGGAATGGTATTCCAGGCGGTAGCGCTGTTCCAATTGGGCCACGGTGGTGTTCCACAACCAGTGTCGGTGGCGGGATACTTCCATGTCCACCACGAAGGTAAGAGGAACACCACTGGTGAGGGCTTCCAAGGTTTCTGGGCTCATGACCAGATCCATTCGGGCCTGCAAGCGATAAACACCGTTGACCAGTTGAGTTCGGGCGTTAATCACCCGGAATCCAAAACTATCCACGGCTTGGGACACTACTCCCCATAACAGCAGGCACAACCAAAACCAACGGTGGTGAAAAACAGGATGGGGGACCATTATTGCCTTCAAGTTTTAATCAAGCGGGCAAAGTAGAAACCATCCATTCCCTGTTCACCTGGCAGAATCTGCCGTCCCACGGGGCGAGGTAGTCCCCAGGAAGCTGGCCAAGGATATTCTTGAGCCTCAGGGTGATCCGCCAAAAAGCGCTGCATCTGTTCATCGTTCTCCGTTGGTGCGATGGAGCAGGTAACGTATAGCAGTATTCCTCCCGGAGCCAACAAGGGCCAGAGTGCTTCCAGTAATCGCCGCTGTCCTGCCGCCAGCCGAGGCAAATCCGATTCACGTCGAAGCCACTTCATGTCCGGGTGGCGTCGCACCACTCCAGTGGCGGAACAAGGCGCATCTACCAATAGTCGCTGAAAAGGTTGCCCATCCCACCAATTCGCCGGGCAAGCCCCATCTCCCGCCACCACTCGGGTAGTTATTCCTGGTTCATCCCCTAAGCGAGCCAGATTCTCTGTTACTCGCGTCAATCGCTCCTCTTCCTGGTCTAAAGCCCACAGGGTGGTACCCGGTGGGGCTATTTCCAATAAATGGCCGGTCTTACCCCCCGGGGCGGCACAAGCGTCCAGTAATCGCTGACCGGGGGCCAGTTCCAACAATGGCGCAGCTAATTGGGCGGCAGCATCCTGTACTGATACCTGACCATTAGCGAAGCCGGGAATATCCTCGACTCCTTGGGGAACTGCCAGCTCCACTCCATCGGGAGCCAGGGGATGGGGAGATGCTGCTACCCCAGCCTCTGCAAGGATTGCTAGATAATCGTCCCGTGATAATCGCCGACGATTAACGCGCAACACCAAGGGAGGACGGCTGTTGTTGGCCGCAACGATGGCCGGCCAATAATCTGGGTAGGTCCGTTGTAATAATTCCAGCCACCAACGGGGATGACGATAAAAAGCACTAGGATCGCCTTCTCCTCGGGCCATACAGCGGGCTGGATCCCGCAGATAACCCCGTAGCACGGCGTTAACTAACCCTTTAGCTCGCCCTTTACCGATTTGATCAGCCGCTGCCACGGTTTCTGCCACTGCCGCATGGGGAGGCGTTCCCAGAATCGCCAATTGATAGAGTCCCACTAGCAACAGGGCATGAAGGTCGATATCTGTTACCGGGTGGTGGAGCAGGGGACGTAACAACGCTTCCAGCCAATGACCTTCCCGCAGTACGCCATAGCACAGCTCTCGCACCAGCGCCCGATCTCGGGAATCTAAGGGACGACGTTCCTGGGTTAGAGCATCTCCCAGCGAGCGGCCCTTGCCCAAAACTCGGGCCAGCGTTCGAGCTGCAACCGCCCGAGGGTTTAAGGCGCTCAGGACACTACCCCCAAGGGTTGGCCGACTGGGAAAAGCCGGGCGTGGGCGTTGAGCAACTCTGCTATCGCAAGAGGCCGTCCACCCGGGAGTTGCACACGTTGTAAGTTCAAGACGCCTTCTCCGGTAGCCACCCGTAACCCATCTCGGTTAGCTGAAATCACCGTACCTGGTGCTATTGCTTCTCCACCGGGTTCTGGAATAGCCCCCCACACGCGGATTACTCTGTCATTAAGCTGAATTTGGGCTACAGGGTAAGGATCAAAAGCCCTTATCTGCCGATCCAATACGGTAGCAGGCTGTCGCCAATCTAACCAAGCCTCCGCTTTGTCCAACTTAACGGCATAGCAAGCCAATCCTTCCTCTTGGGGAGTGGCTGACAAGGCACCTTGTTCCAAGGCGGCTAATCCCTCCAACAAGGCAACCGCCCCCAAGGCTGCGAGCCGATCATGGAGGGTGCTAGCAGTATCAGTGGGATGAATGGAGCAAGAGCGTCGCCATAGCACTGGCCCAGTGTCCAATCCCCGCTCCATCTGCATCAGGCAAACGCCGGTCTCTTGGTCTCCTGCCAAGATGGCCCGCTGAATGGGGGCTGCTCCCCGCCAACGGGGCAGTAAAGAAGCATGGATATTGATGCAACCTAGGCGGGGAGCGTTAAGTACGGCAACTGGTAACAACAAGCCATAAGCTGCCACTATCATGGCATCCGCTTGATAAGCCTGGAGTTCCTCCTGAACGGCCTTATTCCGCAGGGTAACTGGCTGGTGCACGGGAAGACTGTGGGCCAGGGCCAAGGTTTTGACCGGACTGGCTTGGAGATGGCGCCCCCTCCCGGCGGGCCGATCTGGCTGGGTGTAAACAGCACAGACTTGATGGGAGGAGCCCAACAGGGCGGCCAGGGCGGTCGCCGCCAGGGCAGGAGTGCCAGCGTAGAGCAGTTTCATTAGGGACCTAAAAAAGGGAGAAACTGAATAAAAGCAACATCAAAGGGTCTGGCGTTCCTGTTTTTCCAGCTTCTTACGGATACGGGTGCGCTTCAAAATAGACAGGTAATCCACAAATAATTTGCCATCCAGGTGATCAATTTCATGCTGAATGCACACCGCCATCAGTTCGGTAGCCATGACCTCAATAGCACGTCCCTCCCGGTCTAGCGCTTCAACTACTACCCGGTTAGCACGCTCCACCGCCTCATAGATAGTGGGAACAGACAAACACCCCTCCTCTCCTCGCCGTGTCCCTTCCCGTTCCACAATGACAGGATTGATAAGGCACAGTGGTTGATCATGGGTTTCGGAAATATCGATGGTGATGATTCGTCGCGGCACATTCACTTGGGTAGCTGCTAGGCCAATACCCGGCGCGGCATACATGGTCTCGAACATGTCATCCACCAACCGATGTATCGCTTCGTCAACAACGGCTACCGGCAAGGCTTTGTTTCTCAAGCGAGGGTCCGGATAATGGAGGATGGGGAGCAGGGCCATGGGAGTTGGAGAGGGTAGTAAAGGAGTACCCCATTTTAGGGGATGAACACAACCGGGACTACCAGCGAACTAGGGGGCTTTGCTAATAGCCCGCTGGGCAATAAACGCTTTCACCGCTGCCACTTGGGGAGACATCACGGTGTAGTGTAAAGGCAAGCTATCCAGCGATTCGTAACCTGCCGGACGCGGTGGAATCACCCCCAGCGATTCTTCTACTGATGCTTCAAATTTGGCAGGTTGGGCGGTTTCCTGACAAATAAGGGGTATACCCTGTTCTTGATATTCCCAACCAACCTTAATTCCATCGGCAGTATGGGTATCCACCATAACTTTTTGTTGGTGCCATACTTTTCTAATTGTCGCCATTCGCTGGGCGTGGCTACTATGACCGGAAACAAAGCCGAATCGACCAATTTCTTGAAACCAGCTTTCTTTAGAAGCGTCGAAGAAACCCTGTTGAGCGACTTGATCCCACAACTTTTTCACCTGGGCAGGATCCCGCCCGACCGCATCAAAAATAAACCGCTCAAAATTAGAGGCTTTAGAAATATCCATGGATGGACTACTGGTTTGAGCTACTTGCTCAGGTGGACGAACGCGGTAGATTCCTGTCCGGAAAAATTCATCTAATACGTTATTTTCATTGGTAGCTAGAATCAATCGCCGGATGGGTAATCCCATTTGACGGGCAATATGGCCAGCACAAATATTCCCAAAATTGCCAGAGGGTACGGAAAAAGATACCTGCTGATCGGCATCATTGGTAACGGCAAAATAAGCTTTAAAATAATAAACTATTTGGGCCATTACCCGTGCCCAATTAATAGAGTTTACCGTTCCAATATGCCAATGAGTCTTAAATACTGCATCTCCACTAACTGCTTTTACTAAATCTTGGCAATCATCAAATACACCTTCTATGGCGATATTATGAATATTGGGCTCATTTAAGGAATACATTTGAGCTGTTTGGAAAGGGCTCATTTTTTTGTGGGGAGATAGCATAAATACGCTAATCCCCTTTTTTCCACGCATAGCATATTCTGCACTTGAGCCTGTGTCTCCCGAAGTGGCACCCAATATATTTCTGTCTCTTATACACATCTCCGAGCCCACG
>CAWUNB010000154.1:0-5368 GCA_963923745.1 uncultured Thiotrichales bacterium | reverse complement strand
TCAATATGCTCTTCTTGGCGGCGGCTTTCCTGCTGTAGGGCGTCCCACAGGGCTTCGTCAAAACCGGCGATAGTCATTTCTCTGCTAAACACGGGACACACTCCACAGGCAGTCCGGAAAGGGGGCGAAGTATAAAACACCAGGGCACCGCGAGGGTGCCCTGGATTACTAGTGGATTGCCTGAAATTAAGGAAGCTATCTATCAGTGAAGGCTCGCGGGCCCCCCAATGGGGTTGCCGGCCAAGGTATCTTCATCTTGATCCGATTCCTGATTTGCCTGTTGCCCCTTGGGAGTATCTTCCCAATCCTGAGGTGGACGGGGAGTGCGCCCGGCCATAATGTCGTCAATCTGATCGGAGTCGATAGTTTCGTACTTGATGAGGGCCTCCGCCATCAAGTGAAGCTTCTCCATGTTGTCATTGAGGATCAGCTCTGCTCGATCAAAGTTGCGATTAATCACCGTGCGAATTTCTTCATCGATAACATGGGCCGTTTCATCCGATACCATCTTATGTTGGGTAACGGTATGACCGAGGAATACTTCTCCCTCGTCTTCCATGTAGGTCAAAGGCCCCAATTTCTCTGATAACCCCCAGCGAGTCACCATATTGCGGGCAATGTCAGTGGCACGCTTGATGTCGTTGGAAGCACCGGTAGTTACGCAGTCCGGCCCAAAAATAAGTTTTTCGGCAATGCGTCCTCCAAACAAGCTAGAGATTTGGCTCTCCAATCGTTGCTTGGTGTAGCTATAGCGGTCCTCTTCCGGCAGGAACATGGTGACCCCTAGGGCTCGACCTCGAGGAATGATACTGACCTTATAAACCGGGTCATGGGATGGCACCAACCGGCCCACGATGGCATGCCCTGATTCGTGATAAGCCGTGAGCTTTTTCTCCTCTTCGCTCATGACCATGGAGCGGCGCTCAGTGCCCATCATGATCTTGTCTTTGGCTTTTTCAAAATCGTCCATCTCCACCAAGCGCTTGTTGGCACGAGCGGCAAACAGGGCCGCTTCATTGACCAAATTGGCTAGATCCGCCCCAGAAAAACCGGGGGAACCTCGAGCAATGATGGCAGGCTGCACGTTATCTCCCAGAGGGACTCGGCGCATGTGAACCCGCAAAATCTGCTCCCGCCCCCGGACATCAGGCAGGGGTACTACGACTTGCCGATCAAAACGACCAGGACGGAGCAGGGCCGGATCTAGCACGTCAGGGCGGTTAGTGGCGGCAATGACAATGACTCCCTCGCTGCCCTCAAAACCATCCATTTCCACCAGCAGCTGATTGAGGGTTTGCTCCCGCTCATCGTGACCACCTCCCAGACCAGCTCCCCGGTGACGGCCCACGGCGTCAATTTCGTCGATGAAGATGATGCAAGGCGCGTGTTTTTTAGCTTGCTCAAACATATCCCGTACCCGGGATGCCCCTACCCCAACAAACATCTCCACGAAATCCGAACCGGAGATAGTGAAAAAAGGTACCTTGGCTTCCCCAGCGATGGCTTTGGCCAACAGGGTCTTACCGGTACCGGGTGATCCCACCATCAACACTCCACGGGGAATCTTGCCACCCAATTTTTGAAACTTGCCGGGGTCCCGTAGAAACTCCACTAACTCCGCCACTTCTTCCTTGGCTTCCTCTACCCCAGCCACATCAGCAAAGGTAACTTTGACCTGATCTTCTCCCAGCATCCTAGCTCGGCTTTTACCGAAGGATAGGGCTCCACGGCCACCGGCTCCCCCTTGCATCTGGCGCATGAAGAAAACCCACACGGCGATGAGCAATAACATGGGGAACCAGGAGATAAACATTTGCATCAGCAGCCCCTGCTGCTCCGGAGGACGGGCGTCGATTACCACACCGCTCTGCAGCAGATCGCCTATAAGGCCTGGATCTCCTGGGTTATAGGTAGCAAAACGCTCACTGTTTTGCAGTACCCCCCGTATCGAGCGATCTTCGATGATGACTCGCTGTACTCGGCCCTGTTTTACATCAGCAATAAATTGAGAATACTCAATACGTTGTGAGGGGGTCTGGTGGGGTCCGAAGTTGTTAAATACGGACATCAGCACCACCGCGATGACCACCCAGAGGATGAGATTTTTTGCCATATCGTTCATGGGTCTAGCCTCAAGATGTCCGGTTTGCTAAAGCGGGGACGCCCCGACTTTGTGATCATATAGCCAGGGTTGAATAGATTAGTAAAGCACTACAGTATAAAGTTTCGCGCCAATAAGTAAACTTCCCGACTTTCCGGGCGAGATGCCTTAGGTTTACGCACCACCACCCGGCGAAAATGGCGTCGCAAGTTCTGCAGGAAGTCGTCAAACCCGGTACCTTGGAATATTTTTACTAGCAGCGTCCCCTCCCCCACCAATACCTGGTGGGATAATTCTAAGGCTAACTCTGCTAGATACATCGCTCGAGGCTGATCAACAGCCTCTACACCGCTCAGATTGGGTGCCATATCAGATAACACTACATCGACACGAGTTTCCCCGAGAACAGTCAATAACTGTTCTACTATCACCGGTTCACGGAAGTCCCCCTGAATAAACGTGACTCCCCGGGAAATTTCTAAGGGAAGCAAGTCCAGGGCTACTACCCGCCCAGTGGGGCCAACCCGCTCTGTTGCCACCTGAGACCAGCCTCCTGGGGCGGCTCCCAGATCGACCACAGTCATTCCTGGGCGCAGGAAGCGGTCCCGCGTCTCAATCTCTTCCAGCTTTATGGCTGCACGGGATACTAAACCTCGGGCCTGGGCTTGTTTTACGTAAGGATCGGAGAAATGGCGTTGAAGCCAGCGGGCGCTGCTCTTGCTGCGAGACAAATGGGGGAATCCGTTTGCTGGGGGCCAGCCCTATGCGGCACCACGGGTGAAGGATGAACATACCGGATAGCTGGGGCCAGAGGGAAGGGATAACATTGTCCCTCGCTAAAGAAGTGGGCTCACAAAGGTAGTTATTACTGATTTGGAGTAAAACGGGATGCTTGTTTCTGACCATCAACGCCCCACTGTTCTGGTAGTAGATGACGTTCCAGCTAACCTTAGCCTGCTATCCCAGCTTTTACGGGATGATTATCGTGTAAAAGTGGCAAAAAGCGGAGTGAAGGCGCTGGAACTAGCCAATGCTGCTCCCCCTGATCTGATACTGCTGGACATTATGATGCCAGAGATGGATGGCTATGAAGTGTGTCGTCTTCTGAAAAACAGCCAAGTGACACGCCATATCCCTGTGGTCTTTCTAACGGCAAAAACTACAGTAGAAGATGAAGAACGAGGCTTTAACCTAGGAGCGGTGGATTTTATCCATAAGCCGATAAGCCCTCCCCTTATCAATGCTCGAATAAAAAATCATTTATTAATCAAAAATTGGCAGGATTTTTTAGAAAATAAAAATAACTGGCTGCAACAAGAAGTAACCCGTCGTCTTGCAGAAGTCACCCACCTCCGGGATGCAGCTATTTACATTATGGTTTCCCTAGCTGAGTCGCGGGATGAGTATACTGGCAATCATATCCGGCGCACTCAAGAGTATGTTAGGCTGCTGGCTGAATATTTAGCTAAACAACCTCGCTATGAAAAAATTCTTACCGATTCTTATATCGAGTTACTGGCAAAATCCACACCACTTCATGATATAGGTAAAATTGCTATTCCCGATTCTATTATCCTAAAACCAGAAAATCTAACCATAGAAGAATTCGAAATAATGAAAACCCATACTACCCGAGGCTACGAGATATTGAAAAGTGCCTGTGATCTCTTAGGGGACTATGGGGAATTTCTTACCGTTGCTAGTCAAGTGGCGAAGTATCACCATGAGCGCTGGGATGGTACCGGCTACCCGGATGGACTGATGGGGGAAACTATTCCTATCGCTGCACGATTGATGGCTGTTGCTGATGTTTATGATGTTCTCCGTAGTCGGCGATCTTATAAATTGCCCTTTACCCATCAAGAAGCAACTCGAATCATTACCACCGAAAGGAGTAAGCAATTCGATCCTGATATTGTAGATGCCTTCAGAGCACTCGCTGAGCAATTCAGCGAAATAGATGCACGATGGCCAGACAGTCACACCAAATAAATTCTAACTTTACTGACTAGCATGAACTCAATTCGCCTATGGTTTACACATCTTCCCATCAAAACCAAGTTAATCTTGGTTATCTTATTGACTAGTATATTCTCTCTTTTAGTGGAAGGGCTGGCTTTTATTACTTACGAGAGAATGCGCGTCTATGAAGAATTAAAACGGGATATTCATTCTTTAGGTCATGTTGTTGCCGACCGTAGCACTGCAACATTAGCTTTTAGAGATAATCGGGAGGCAACTGCTACTCTGGAAGGATTAAAAATGCAACCAGCCGTTACAGCCGCTGGTATTATCGATACTGATGGTAATCTCTTTGCATCTTATGAAAGCGGTGAAGAACCGCCGTTCAGATTTCCCAAAATTAAATTTAGCAGTCAATCATTAGAAGAAGAAGGTATTTATTTCTTAAAACCAACTCAACATCCTGAATCTATCATATCTGATAACATGTTAAAGTATGAGCAGGGACATTTACATGTTATAGAACCTGTATTCATGGATGGCGTCATCATTGGTGGTATCTTTATTCGTGTTACCCTCAATCAATTAGATGAGCTATGGCGTAATTTTCTCTTTATTGCCTCACTAATTATCGCTATCACTACCCTGATTACCTTTTGGCTGGCCGCTAAAGGCCAACGCTTGGTATCTCAGCCCCTAGAAAATCTCACCAATACAGCACAGGCTATTATTGATAGTAAAGACTATAGCTTGCGGACTACCCAGACCAGCTATGACGAAATTGGAACATTGGTACGCACGTTTAATGATATGCTGGAAACTATTGAATCTCGAGATCAATCTTTACGGAAAACCAACGATTTATTAGCTAAGAGAGAAGAGCAATTAAAAGAAACTAATGAACAACTAGAACAACGTGTTATAGAGAGAACAAATAGTCTTGCTATTAGTAATCAGCAACTACTAAAACTAGCAACTGAAGCAGCTAATGCCCAACAAGCGGCAGAAAGTGCTAATATAGCTAAGAGTGCTTTTTTAGCTAATATGAGTCATGAAATTCGCACTCCTATGAATGCTATTATCGGTATGGCCTATCTTGCGCTAAAAACAGAATTAACACCTCGTCAACAAGATTATTTAGACAATATCCATAATGCCGCTAAAGCACTATTAGGAATTATTAATGATATTTTAGATTTTTCTAAAATAGAAGCTGGAAAATTTGAATTGGAGCGAACTCGTTTTCAAGTAGAGGAAGTTATTACTAATGCGATTGTTTTATTACCTGTCTCTTATACACATCTG
>CAWUNB010000153.1:0-5371 GCA_963923745.1 uncultured Thiotrichales bacterium | reverse complement strand
GAAGAAATAGTTACCTTACGCTTTGCTGTTAGCGATACTGGTATTGGAATTTCTCCTGCGGTTATCGCAAAAATTTTCCGGCCCTTTAGTCAAGCCGATGCTTCTATTACGCGGAAGCACGGTGGTACTGGTTTAGGGCTTTTTCTGGTCAAACAACTGGCTGAGCGCATGGGGGGGCGGGTCGGTGTTGATAGCAGAGTAGGCAAAGGGAGTTGTTTCTGGTTTGATTTGCCTTTCCGAACTGTGTTTGCAAACAATGAAGTTTCGCTTAATGGCCAAGCCGATCTTAGTGACCTGGAAAGTACTAATAGCCAATGGTTACCTGGTGTGCGGGTATTAGTAGTCGATGATAGTGATATGAACTTAGCAGTTTGCCAGCGGTTACTAGAACACCAAGGAGCAACGGTAACGCTATGTTCCTCAGGTAAAGCCGCTTTACAGCAAATAATTAGTACTCATGACGGTTTCGATCTTGTATTGATGGATGTGCAGATGCCTGAAATGGATGGCTATGAGACGACATGCCGACTACGTGAGATACATCACAAGCTTCCCATCCTAGCATTAACTGCCGGGGCAACGGTGAATGATCGGGAGCATGCATTAGCGGTGGGTATGGATGGTTTTCTAAGCAAACCCATTGATCCCACACAACTCATCCGCAGTGTGCGCCAGCATGTCGAACGGGCCCAGAACCGGTCACTGCCCATTAGAGAACGCCAAGAAGAAATACTTTCTGAAGTCAACGGCTGGCCTGTAGTTGCTGGGCTTGATACCGATGCCGTACGTTGTCGTCTCGCCGGGGACAAAACTTTATTCCTAAAATTACTAGACGACTTTTTCGAGCGCTCGGTCGAGCTCCTCGGGCAAGCGGGCCAAGCAGTCACGATAGGTCAACCTAAGGCAGCTGCAGCGGCGCTCCATAATTTTCGAGGACAGGCAGGGAATATTGGGGCAACGACACTCGCTGCTGAAGCTGGCCGTTTAGAACGAGGGGCGCAACAGGGTCAGTTAACAGCAGAACAATTAGATCTTTGTCTGTCACAGCTCAAGAGTTTTACTCAAACCATGACTCGGTGGCGGCAAACCCAACTACCCCTGATAGCAGCAGTGCAAAACGATGCCCCCCCGCTTGATACTGATACCCTGGCTGTTTTCAAGAAAAACTTGGCTCGTCAGAATGCTGCAGCGTTGTATACCTTTGAGTCCCACGCTGCTAATTTGCGCACCATGTTAGGCCCTACTGTTTATCAGGAGTTTGATGCAGCTATGAATAGGATTGATTTTGCAAATGCCCTCCGCCTATTAAATGAGTCAATATAAAGGGAGGGTGAAAAATTATGAGGAAATCAAATAGCCTACGACAAATTAAACCCACTGTTTTAGTTGTTGATGACGCGCCTGGTAATATTCTTGTTCTTGCTCGTGGTTTGGCTAAAGATTATGAAGTACTAATCGCCCGTAGTGGTAAAGAAGCTTTAACTCTCCTTACCCAAGAGCAAAAACCTGATCTTATTTTGCTAGATGTTATGATGCCAGAAATGGATGGCTATGAGGTTTGTCGACAAATTAAGGACAATGATACTACTAAAGATATTCCAGTAATTTTCTTAACGGCTAAAGAAGCAATCTGGGATCAGCAATTAGGTTTTAATCTAGGAGCCGTTGATTATATCACCAAACCTGTTCAGATGCCCCTAGTATTAGCTCGAGTAGCTGTACAAATTCGATTGAAGCTCAAATCCGATCGATTAGAACAATTAGCTATGCTAGATGGGTTAACTGATGTGGCAAATCGCCGTGCATTAGATAAAACCTTGCTTCAAGAATGCGAACGAGCAGCACGAGATCGGATTTCCCTTGCAGTGATCATGATAGATATCGATCACTTTAAAGCATTTAATGATCATTACGGGCATGGCGTAGGGGATGAATGCCTACGGCAAGTCGCTCAGGCAGCTGCGGGCAGCTTGCGTCGTCCTGGGGATTTCTTTGCTCGTTATGGAGGAGAGGAATTTTGTGTCATTTTGCCCAATTGTGATAATAAGGGCGCTTTAACCGTTGCTGAAAATATTCAAACCGCCATAGCAGATTTGGCTATTCCCCATGCGTGTTCGAGTGTTTCCGAGCATGTAACGATTAGTATTGGCATTGCTGCTCGCACCGTGAGCTACGAAGAGGATCCTCATTTAACTATTCAACGGGAAGCTGACGAGGCGCTGTATACTGCCAAACTACAAGGGCGTAATAGAGCAGTTGTTAGTTGTCGAGAACAATTGCTAATGGGTTTTGAAGAAATTGATTAATAGTAATCGTTCCCGCAGGCGAGTCAAACGAACTCGGGAGCGGCGGTTTTTTATCGCCATAGCCAAGGCTTGTATTTGACCTACAATAACTACCAGTTTTTTACCTCGAGTAACTCCAGTATAAAGTAGGTTCCGTTCCAGTAATGAAAAATGCTGAGTTACTAAGGGAATAACTACCGCCGGGTATTCCGAGCCCTGACTCTTATGAATCGTGGTGGCATAGGCTAGAGCCAATTCATCTAGCTCTCCCAATTCATAAGTTACTTCCCGCCCCTCGTAATTCACTGTGACCAATCCCTCCTTAGGGGCTACCTGTTTAACAGTACCAATATCGCCGTTAAAAACTTCCTTGTCGTAGTTATTCACTGTTTGTAACACCTTATCCCCCGGAGCATAGGTATAACCAAAACGCTCCACCCGAGGCTGGGCTTGAGGATTCAGGCGGCTTTGTAATTCCACATTTAATTGGCGAGCCCCTAGTCCCCCGCGATTCATGGGGGTGAGTACCTGGACATCCCGCACTGGATCCAACCGAAAGCGGCGGGGAATGCGGTGGGTTACTACTTCCAATAGTCGATCGTAGACTGCTTCTGGGGTTGACGCCGGAATGAAATAAAAGTCACTATTTTCCTTGCTATTAGCCCGTTCTGGCATTAATCCGCCATTAATACGGTGGGCATTAACGATAATGCGGGATTGGGCGGCTTGTCGGAAAATTTCGGTTAGCCGCACCGTGGTTAATCGCTGGGAAGCGATGATATCCGCCAATACAGCCCCTGGCCCCACTGAGGGCAGCTGGTCTACATCCCCCACCAACAACAGGGCCGTTTTAGATGGCAGTGCCCGCAGAAGTTGATTCATCAACACCACATCCACCATGGAAGATTCGTCCAGCACCAACAAGTCAGCCTCCAAGGGATGATCGGCATTGCGCTTGAATCCCCCCTGTTGTGGAGAAAATTCCAGTAAACGGTGGATAGTTTTAGCTTCTAACCCAGTAGACTCCGCCAGCCGTTTGGCTGCCCGCCCGGTGGGAGCCGCCAGACGCACATGTACTCCTTTGGCCCGTAGGATGCGCAAGATACTGTTGACGACTGTAGTTTTTCCTACCCCTGGACCACCGGTGATGATAGTGACTTTGCTGTTAACGGCAGTAGCCACGGCTTCCCGCTGGGAGGGAGAGAGGGTCAACCCTGTTTGTTGTTCTACCCAGGGCAACGCCCCTTCCTGGTTAATGCTCCCCCAGCTTGGCTGACCAACTGCTAGGCGAAGCAGGTGGGAAGCAACTCCCACTTCTGAGCGATAGAGGGGAGTTAAGAAAATCCACAGTGCCTCCTCCGCTTCCTCGCAGATGATGTGGCCTTCTGCCAGGGCCAGATCAATTCCTTGAGCTACGATAGGAGCAGGAATGGCCAACTGCTGCGCGGTATCCGCCTCAAGGGTGTGGCGTTGGCTGGCGCAATGGCCCTGATTGGATTGTTCCTGGAGAACGTGGCGCACACCTGCCTGGGCTCGAATTAGCGAATCCCGGGCAATACCTAGCTGCTCAGCAATAACGTCGGCTGTTTTAAAACCAATACCGTGAATATCCAATGCCAGCCGGTAGGGGTTCTCCCGTACCCGCTCCACTGCTTGATCGCCGTAGGTTTTGTAAATGCGTACCGCCCGAGCCGTACCCACGCCATGGGATTGGAGAAAAACCATAATATCTCGGATAGTTTTTTGTTCTTCCCAGGCTTTAATCACCTGTTCCCGGCGTTTAGGACCAATCCCTGCCAAAGTTTCCAGCCGTTCTGGCTGTTGCTCGATGACAGTGAAAACGTCTTCACCGAAAGCCGCCACCAGTACTTTAGCGAAGTGGGGACCAATTCCCCGTACCATGCCAGACGCTAAGTATTTTTCGATACCATCCTTGGTTCCTGGGGGGACTATCCGTAGATAACGGGCTGAGAATTGCAGGCCATGGGCACGGTCATTAACCCAATGACCATCGGCGTCTAGTAATTCTCCAGGGGTAACGGTAGCGGCTGATCCCACCACCGTTACTAAATCACCTCGGCGGGGAACTTTAACCCGTAGTACACAAAACCCTGTTTCGCTGCTATGAAAGGTGACACGCTCTACCGTCCCAGAAAGATGATCCAGGGGGGTAGAGGTTTCAAGATGTTCAGGCATTCAAATCCTGATTTACTCAATTCACTCTAACTGCGTTTCATGGAATCAAAAAAGGCACCGTTGGTTTTAGTGGCTTTTACTCGTTCTAACAGGAAATCCATGGCAGCTATCTCATCCATGGGATGAAGTAGCTTACGCAGAATCCACATTTTTTGTAGTTCATCCTGATCTGTTAATAATTCTTCTCGGCGAGTACCCGAGCGATTAATATTCATCGCAGGGAAGGTACGTTTTTCCGCAATCTTTCGATCTAAATGGACTTCCATATTACCGGTACCCTTGAATTCCTCATAGATAACATCATCCATCCGGGAACCAGTATCAATAAGAGCAGTAGCAATAATAGTTAAACTACCCCCTTCTTCAATATTACGGGCAGCACCAAAAAAGCGTTTGGGACGATGGAGAGCATTGGCATCCACACCGCCGGTTAGCACCTTCCCTGAAGAAGGCACCACAGTGTTATAAGCGCGGGCTAGACGAGTAATGGAATCCAATAAAATAACCACATCCCGCCGGTGTTCTACCAAGCGCTTTGCTTTTTCGATAACCATTTCTGCAACTTGAACATGGCGGGTAGCCGGTTCATCAAAGGTGCTAGAAATCACTTCCCCCCGCACAGAACGCTGCATTTCTGTTACTTCTTCTGGACGTTCATCGATTAATAATACGATGAGATAAACATCCGGAAAGCTGTAGCCAATGCTTTGGGCAATACTTTGTAACATCATGGTTTTACCCGCTTTCGGCGGTGAAACCACTAGACCCCGTTGGCCTTTGCCAATAGGAGCAATCAAATCAATAATACGGGGAGTGATATCCTCTGAACTACCGTTACCCCGTTCTAGAGTCAGACGCTGATTAGCAAATAACGGAGTAAGATTTTCGAA
>CAWUNB010000152.1:0-5407 GCA_963923745.1 uncultured Thiotrichales bacterium | reverse complement strand
CCTTCTGCTAATACGTTGTCTAACACTCGGCGAGCACGGGCGGTATCTGGGGTGAACTCTTCAGGAACGGAAGGGGGGACTTCCATTAATAGTTCTTGGTTGCGACGGAATTTCACCATGTGCATGAACGCCCGTACTGCTTTCTCCGGGGTGTCATAGCTGGGTAATCCCGCTCCCTGGAACAATTGCCGCGCCGAAGCGGCCCCTTGCCGTCCTAACCAGCAGGTCAGCACATTGCGGTGGGAACCTTTTACTGTCTGTACCACGGAGCGTGCTGATTCTTCAGCCGGACTAATAGCGGTAGGGGCGTGCATCACTAGCAGGGCATCAATACCGGGGCTTTTCAACAAAATATTGAGAGCAGCTGCGTAGCGACTATCTGGGGCATCTCCAGAGAGATCCACCGGATTAGCCCCGGACCAAGAAGGAGGCAGGACCTTGTCGAGGGCTTGGACCGTCGCTGAATCTAATTCAGCCAGTCGTCCTCCCAAACTGATTAAACAATCGGTTGCCAATATCCCTGGCCCGCCACCATTGGTGACAATGGCTAGGCGATCTCCCTTCAGTTTTCTTGCCCGTGCGAGGGTTTCCACGGCATCGAATAGCTCATCCACTTCAAAGACCCGCAACATACCAGCCCGTGCAAATGCGGTGTCATATACCGCGTCAGTGCTTACCAAAGCGCCGGTGTGGGCCGCTGCGGCGCGGGCACCTTCTATCATCCGTCCACCCCGGATAACTAAAACAGGCTTGTTACGGGAAGCCGCTCGAGCAGCAGACATAAAACGCCGGGCATTACGAATGGATTCCACGTAGAGCAGAATGGCATCCGTGGTGGCATCTGCACCGAGGAAATCCAGCATGTCAGCGAAATCAACGTCTGCCACGTCTCCCAGGGAAATAAAGTGAGAAAAACCAATACCACCGGAGCGGGCCCAATCCAACACAGTGGTGCACAGGGCACCGGATTGGGAGATAAAAGCTATCTTGCCGGGTAAAATATCGGTGTGGGCAAAACTGGCATTAAGACCAATCCCCGGCACAATAGCCCCCAGGGAATTAGGTCCGAGAATACGCAGTCCATGGGGGCGAGCGGCCTCCAGCGCTGCTAGGATTAGGGGTCGACCATCTCCCTGAATTTCCCCCATACCTCGGCTCATTATGATGGCCGCCTTGGTACCCCGCTCCCCTAGGGCAGTCACTAAATTGGGCACTGTAGCGCAAGGAGTGGCAATGATGGCTAGATCCGGGGTAATGGGCAGTTCTTCTACACTGTGATAGGACAGCACCCCGGCTACTGCTGAGTACCGAGGGTTCACCGGCATCACTGGGCCACTGAATCCTCCCTGCAGCAAATTGCGCATCAATAACCAGCCGACGCTGTTGGGACGATTGGATGCACCAATAACGGCGATGGCTCGGGGACGAAACAAGGAATGGAGATTCAGAATGCTCATGATGACGATCTCGCGCAAACAGGGATGATCCATCTGGATCAGGTTAAAAAAGCGGTGTCGAATTTGTAGACCGCAGCAATATTGTTTTGTTGCACTGCACTATACGCTAGAGCACTGGGAAAAACCTACTATCTGGCCGGTGGCACCTGAGCTGAAAACAGTAGGCCAAGTAGTTCTTATAGAAGAGACGGGTCGGCAAAAAATGGATTGGCAGAAGATAAGTTGGTTGATTGGATTTTTGGCCTGGTTAGGCTGGCGTATTGCTATGGGGGGAGAAAATTATCAAGCCACCCTAACTGGAGTCGACGATCCGGCCCTTCGGCGTCTTTTGGAAGAGGCATCCCTAACCTTGAGTCGCCAAAATCAGGACTATCCAGGTCCAGCGCTGTTTCGCCGTCGTGCCTTGGAAGATGTGGATCGTTTGCAACAAGTGCTTCGAGCAGAGGGCTATTATGATGGTGGTGTGGATATTCAAATCCCAGATGTTTCAGTCCCACCTGGAGACGTTCTCCACCAAGCCATCCTACAGGTAGAACTGGGCCCGCTATACCGTTACGGTGAACTGGTCATCACCTATCCTCCCCTGTTATCCCTCCCTGATCTCAGCGCCCTGGGTCTAATCACGGGCGAACCTGCCCGCTCCCAGCCTCTATTGGTGGCTTGCCGTCAGTTACGTACCTTGGTTCAGGAGGCGGGTTACCCACTGGTAAAAGTTTCAGCCCAGCGGGTGGTAGTTGATCATGCTAGCCAACGGATGAATGTGGCTTTGATGGTCAACCCTGGTCCTCCTCTTACCTTGGACCAACCCGAATTTCATGGCTTATCCAGGGTACGTCGGGAAGTTGTGGAACGCTTAGTGCCTTGGTACCCCGGAGAGCGCTATCACCCCGATCACATCCAAGCCCTTCAGCAAGCGCTGCTATTCACCGGACTGTTTGCTTCCCTGGAGATCACCCTTGGCGACCAACCCACCACCACGGGACGGTTGCCCGTTACCGTTCGGGTTACGGAACGGCTACCCCGTTCTCTCAGTGCTGGATTACGTTTTCACAGCGACCAAGGGCTAGGGGTCAATCTGGGTTGGCGTCATCGGGATCTACTGGGGGACGGTGAGCAAGTGGATATCAAAGGGGAGCTGGCCAGCCAGGCAACAACCCTTGATGGTCGATTACGCAAACCAGGCGTGGGACGACCCGATCAAAATTTGTTGGGCCAAGGAAAATTGACTCAGGAAACCACCGATGCCTATCGAGACCTGTCTTTAGACTTAGGGATATCCCTGCAGCAAATCCAAGAAACGAAGCGAGAGATTACCGGGGGATTAGCCTTCCGGCTGTCTGAAGTGGAATCCCAGTCCACTGACAAGACCTTTGGCTTGTTGTATACCCCTTTGATGGCTAGCTGGGATTACTCCAACAATTTGCTGGATCCCAGCCGAGGTTGGCGTTTCAAGGTAGACGGTGCTCCTTACGTGGACGTGTTAGGTAACGAACTGGCGTTCTTTCGGACCCAGCTTCGCACCAGTCGTTACCAACCCTTGGGAGAGAAACTGGTCCTGGCTGGGCGATTAGGAGTTGGCCTCATAGGGGGGGCTAGTCGGGATGCTTTACCTGCTGATTTGCGTTTTTATGGCGGGGGAGCAGGGTCAATTCGGGGTTATGGCTATCAGTTAGCCGGTCCCTTGAGCACCCCAGGACAAGATCCCCTTGGGGGGCTTTCCCAGCTGGAGGGAAGTGTGGAGCTGCGTTACGGCCTAACTCAGGACACAGGTATCGTAGCCTTTGTGGATGCCGGATCAGTGTCAGAGAAAAGCGGACTTCGCAAAAGTAGCCCGCTCTTCATTGGCAGCGGAGTAGGGGTACGCTATGCCACTCCCCTGGGGCCAGTACGCTTTGATCTGGGCGTCCCTTTGGATGCCCGCCCCGGCATTGATAGTCCCCTTCAGGTCTATCTCAGCTTAGGACAGGCTTTTTGATTACATCGTGTCAGGTGCAGACACACCTAATAAGCCAAGCCCATTAGCTAACACTTGGCGGGTTGCTTCCACCAGCGCTAAGCGAGCCTGGCGTAGCTCTCCATCGTCCACCAGGAAAGTATGGGCGTTGTAATAGGTGTGAAAATCATTAGCCAGTTCCCGCAGATAGTGGGCCAGTTGGTGGGGGGCATAGGCTAATGCCGCCCCTTCCAAGGCTTCTGAATAACGGGACAACGTGATCATTAAGGCCTGTTCGTGGGGAGTTTGTAGGCGGGATAGTTGGGACAAGGCAGCAGCTGGATCAAAAGTGAGTCCCTTGTCTCTTAACTGGCGAAACACGCTACGGACTCGGGCATGGGCGTATTGGCAGTAATAGACCGGGTTATCGTTGGACTGGGATTTGGCCAAGTCCAGATCAAAATCCATGTGCTGTTCGGAAGAGCGCAACACGTAGAAGAACCGAGCGGCATCCTTGCCCACCTCCTTACGTAGTTCTCGTAGCGTGACAAATTCACCGCTGCGAGTGGACATTTGAGCCCGTTGGCCTCCCCGGTAGAGGATAGCGAACTGCACCAGCAATACCTGCAACCGATTGGGCTCATAGCCCAAGGCTTGGAGAGCAGCCCGGATACGGGGGACATAGCCGTGGTGATCAGCGCCCCAGATATCCACCACCCGGTCAAATCCCCGCTCTAGCTTGTCAGCGTGGTAGGCAATATCGGAGGCGAAGTAGGTAGCTTGGCCGTTTTCTCGGATAACAACTCGATCTTTCTCATCTCCAAACGCCGTAGAACGGAACCACCAAGCGCCATCCTGTTGATAGAGATGGCCGGCTCCTTTGAGTCGGTTAATGGCTTCTTCCACCTTGCCTCGTTCTACTAAAGAACGTTCTGAGTACCAATATTGGTAGCAGACACCAAAGCGTTCAAGGTCATCTCGAATATCATCTAACAGGGTATCCAACGCGACATCAAATACTTCTCGGTAGTTCTGTTCCCCCAATAGGTGGCGAGCCCGGGCAATCAAATCGTCAATGTGGGTCTCTTTATCACCTTGGGGGCCTTCTGACCCTTCTTCCGGGTAGGCGGCATCTTCTGCTACACCGGTAAAGACCACTTCAGCAGGGAAGCGCAGTATGTTCTCGCGGGCTTGATGGAATTTGGCGGCGATATCCCACACGTAATCCCCTTTGTAGCCATTGGTGGGAAACCGCAGTGTTTCTCCGCACAATTCTAGGTAACGCAGCCACACACTAGTAGCCAGGATATCCATCTGCCGACCGGCATCGTTGACGTAATACTCCCGGTGGACGCAGAAACCCACAGCTTCTAGTAAATCTGCTACCACCGCGCCATAGGCCGCTCCCCGCCCATGACCGACGTGGAGAGGACCGGTGGGATTAGCTGAGACAAACTCCACCTGGACAGATTGCTGACCACCGATGTTGGAGCGACCGTAGCGCGAACCGTCCGCCAAGACCTGGGCCACTACCTGCTGCCAGGCAATTGGTGTCAGAGTGAAGTTGATGAAACCAGGGCCCGCTATCTCTACCTTTGCTAAGGCTGGATCAGCGGCAAGACGGGCGCACAGGGCCTCTGCTAATTCCCGAGGCTTGCGTTTGGCTGTTTTAGCTAAGGTCAGCGCCAGATTAGTAGCGTAGTCACCGTGGTTGCGATCACGAGCTCGCTCTACAACTGGCTGAGGGAGAGACTCCAGGGAGAGCCAACCTTCGTTTTGCAGGGTGGTGAGGCTGTTAGCCAGCAATTGTTCCAGATGGTGTTTCAAAGGAGTATCCACAACAGGCTGCCGAAAGGGGAGGGTATTCTAGCCCACCCCCCAGCAATAACCCAATGACTGACTACTCAGCGCGTTCAGGTTTAGTGCAACGGGAAACCTCCACCATTCCCTCCCCCCCAGCGAGGGGGAGAGTTGGGGCTGTCTCTTATACACATCTGACGCTGCCGACGATACTCCT
>CAWUNB010000151.1:0-5423 GCA_963923745.1 uncultured Thiotrichales bacterium | reverse complement strand
TGCTGATCTCATGATGCAGAGTGGTTGCAGTCGAGGCGATAGTTGCCAGCGTTACCTACAGAATATTCAACAGAGCACTCAGGATCTCCAACGGTTATTGAGTACCCTTCCCAAAGTAATGGGGATGGACCTCATTCCTTTCGATATCCGGGATTGCCTAGATCAGGCATTAGAGACCTGGGCTCAGGAAATTAATCAGAAAAATATTGAAATGATTCGTTTGATCTACTCCGACGTGCCGGAACGTTTACAGGGTGATCCTGCCCGTGTGGAATTGGCAGTAGCAGCAATACTATCGGATGTTGTGCCCCGTATTCCCGGTGGAACGTTAGTACTACGACTGATGTTGGAAGAAGAACTACTTCACCTGGAACAAGTCACCTTGCGCTTGACCGTTACCTGTTCTCCCGCAGCAGGGAGTCAGTGGGATACTGGACTTGAAACCACTCGACTTGCTCCCTCGGCTTTCATTCGAGAACTGGTAGAAGCTATGGGGGGGGATTGGGGAGTGGATTACGAGCGTCAAGGTGGTGGAATAGTTTGGTTAACATTTCAAAGTAAACTCCTACCTCCTCGTCAACGTAATTTTACTACCCCAGTCAATCGCCTGGTTGTTAACTATGATCCCCATCCTCTCGCTCGGTTGGCATTGCATCATTTTTTGGGTTACTGGGAACTGGAGGTTACTGAAACTGCCACTGAAGAAGGATTATTTAAACTGTTGCAATCCCCCCATTCTCCGCCTGCTCTCGTTATCGTGGGTGAGGCACCAGGTGAGCAGAGTGCAGCCTTCCTTGGGACGTTGCGTCAGCGCTTAGGGCCCATGATTCCGCTACTGGCGTTGGCTCCGACCCAAGACCCTCAGCATCTCAACGCTCTGGTTAGTGCAGGAGCGACCTTTGCGCTTCCTAAAACAGCCTCTTGGGAGCGATTTGGGGAAACCCTAAAGCTGTTGCTTACACCAACCAGCGGATATCAATCCTTCTCTGAAACAACCCCCGTGTTGGAAAGATTCGCCGGTTTACAGGTTTTGGTTGCGGATGACCATCCAGTGGGACGGCAAGTTGTTCGTCGTTTTTTGGAAGAGCTGGGGGTGACAGTAGTGGAAGCTGCTAACGGCCAAGATGCGTTAGATCAAATTCAACAAAATTTTTTCGATGCAGTACTTATGGATATTCACATGCCTATTCTGGATGGATTACGGGCGACTACTTTGATCCGAGCGCTGCCGGAGGGGCTCCACCTGCCCTTAATTGCGTTGAGCGCCGGTGCTACCCCTGGCGAACGAGAACGGGCTTTAGCCATTGGTTTGAATGATTACCTTACTAAGCCAATCAGCCGAGAACGGCTAATAGTGGTGCTCGGTCACTGGGTACATCGTTCATCCAATACCGTTGAGTATGGGCCAGCTACCCAGCAATCATCCACTTCACCTATTTTATTAGTCAGTCAATTGCTGGTGGAGTTAACCGATTGGTTGGCCAATGCCCAACAAGCTGTATCAAGAAGCGATTGGGATAGCCTCCGAGAGGCCGCTCATTACCTCCACGGTGCTGCTTGCTATTCTCCAACTCCTGGGTTACGGGAAGCAGCAGCTAACTTAGAACGAGCCACCACGTCAGGAAATAACAACGAAATTAATCAGTATTGGGCTGAATTAAAGAAAGAAATTGATCGATTGCGGGAAAAATAGCGTCGAGCTACTCCGCCCCTAATCCCATCGTGTATATTGATAGGGCTAGGGTTTCCCCTTGGCACTTATTGTCAACGTTTGGAGTATGGTCATGAACGTTCCTTCTGCTAAATCCACAGCTTATGCCTCCAGTGCTGCTCAACATGTACAGCAGGCGGCGATGACCTCTGTCTACAAAAAAACCCTGAATACTCAAGCCCAGGCTGTTAATTCCTTGGTAGCTTCGGCTACCAGCAAGCCGACTCCTGGAACGGGTGCTGCCTCTCCCCAGGCTAATTTGGGACAGAATCTCTACGAAGTAGCCTAACTGTTTTGCTAGTTGTACCCGGTTTGCTGTTCCTAAGTCTTGACAGGTGTGGGGGGACTCCATAGGATTGCGCCCCTTCAAAACGGTAGTACCTTGGAGCCCTTTCGGATGAAGACTTTCAGCGCCAAAGCGGAGACTGTCCAGCGCGACTGGTATGTCGTTGACGCCACCGGCAAGACCCTCGGTCGCATGGCCAGCGAAATCGCCCGGCGTCTGCGAGGCAAGCATAAGCCCGAGTACACCCCCCACATGGATGCGGGTGACTACATCATTGTAGTCAACGCAGGTAGTGTTCGTGTTTCCGGTAACAAAGCTCAAGATAAGATGTACTACCGGCACACAGAGTATCCCGGTGGTCTTAAGGTCACTAACTTCGCTAAGTTGATTCAGAAGGACCCCGTCGAGGTTATCGAGCGGGCGGTGCGTGGTATGTTGCCCAAGAACCCCTTGGGGCGGGCTATGTTCCGTAAGTTGAAGGTTTACGGTGGCGCTGAGCATCGGCATGCCGCCCAACAGCCTAAACCCTTGGAAATTTGAACAAACTTAAGCGGATAGCGTGATGGCACAGCAGACTGAGCATGCGATTGGACGTCGTAAAACTTCCACAGCGCGGGTGTTTCTGAAACTCGGCACCGGCAGGATTGTGATCAACAACCGAGATCTGGATAGCTATTTTGGTCGTGAGACGGCCCGGATGGTGGTACGCCAGCCCCTGGAAACAGCGGATATGGTAGGGCGGCTGGACATCACAGCCACTGTACGGGGAGGGGGTACTACTGGGCAGGCGGGTGCTATCCGTCATGCTATTACTCGGGCACTCATTGAGTACGATGAGACCCTCCGCTCTCCGCTGCGCAGAGCTGGCTTCGTTACCCGGGATGCGCGTAAAGTGGAACGCAAGGTGGTCGGTCTGCACAAGGCCCGTAAAGCACCCCAGTACTCCAAGCGCTAGTTGGTATAGCCTTTTTCAATTTGTTCAGTTTGGGGGATCGTCTAAAGGCAGGACAGTGGACTCTGACTCCATCAATCTAGGTTCGACTCCTAGTCCCCCAGCCAAAACAGAAACCGACTGCGAGAGCAGTCGGTTTTTTTTCGCCTTTGATCCTGATAAGAACTGGAGATAGCCGCTAAGGCTGACTTCCAGGACGGGTTATTCCGCAGAATACCTCCCGCATCATCTCAATAAGACGCAGAGTGCGGGCATTTCCGACTCGGTAGAAAACCCGATTGGCATCTTTACGGGCAGCGAGAATCCCCTTGTCCCGTAGGATGGCAAGATGCTGGGATATGTTGCTTTGGGAAGTTCCCACCAGATCAACAATTTCCTGCACGCTGAATTCGTTAGAACTTAAGGTACAAAGAATTTGCAGGCGCAACGGATGGCACATGGCTTTCAGCGATCGACAGGTGCGTTCGATCTCTTCGTCGTGCATCAATAGACTAAAAAAGTGTGTTCCAGTCATAAGTTTTCCCCCTCTAGTTGGTCCGCTTTCCGCGTTTCCTGTTGTTTGCTCACAAGTAAATAGCCCCCCTAGGACCGTCCCCGGTGAACGCAACCGATCCTACGGACTGTAAAGCGCAATGGTGCCTTAATTCCACAGTTGCATCCCAGGCAGGGACAGAATAAGGGGAACCTGACACGGCGTAAAGCCATTATGGAGGCCAGCTATAGTGAATCAGCGCGGTTAGAGGAATGTTGCTACGTCACCGCAAAAAATAGTGATACTTCGGTTGAATTTCTATTGTTCGTCTTCTATGCTGAAACCCATAGTCCCACTAAATACTAAATATAGATTAGTGGGTATCTATGTCTTAGCTGCAGATATTTTTTAGCAGGGAAGGTTTTCTTGTGGCGTTGTAAATAATTATGTGAATTTGCTATTGATCAATTTCTCTAGTAATAACTAGAGCGGTTTTCTTTTGCAAATTTGCCAGGGCGTCGTTTTAGCGTATAGCGGGTACTCGAGCATGCCAAAAAGTTTATTAAGATATACGCATATTCTAGGAATTCGAGGTGACATTCTCAAGGTCCGAGTGCCCGCTCGGGAAGAATCCGGGGGAGTGACATTTGGCGAGCTAGCGGTGGTAGAGGAGAGCAGCCATTTCTCCTTGGCTCAGGTTATTGGTTTAGATCGGGACGAAGTGTCTCTGCAAGTGTTTAGTGGTACGAAGGGCATATCAAATAAAGCTACTGTGCGATTTTTAGGTAACCCATTCCGAACTACCTATTCATGGAACATTTTAGGTCGAGTATTTCGGGGAGATGGTAGTCCTATGGATGTGGGTCCTGATTTAGAATCAGATCCCAAGATTGAAATTAATGGACCTACTGTTAACCCGATGCGTCGATTGTTGGCTTCACGGATGATTCGCACCAATATCCCGATGATTGATATATTTAATTGTTTAGTAGAAAGCCAAAAAATTCCTATTTTTTCTATTGCCGGCGAACCTTATAACGCTTTATTAGCCCGTATTGGTACACAGGCTGATGCTGATGTAGTGGTATTCGGTGGTGTGGGGCTAATCTTTGATGATTTTCATTTTTTTCGCTCTACTTTTGAAAAAGCTGGTGTATTTGGACGAACAGTGATGTTTGTTCACCAAGCCTCCGATCCTGTGGTGGAGGCGCTATTAGTGCCTGATATGGCGCTAGCGGTAGCTGAGCGGTTTGCCGTAGAAGAAAATAAACGAGTATTGGTGCTTTTAACGGATATGACCGCTTTTGCCGATGCCCTTAAGGAAATTGGTATTGCTATGGAGCATATTCCTTCCAACCGAGGCTATATGGGAGATCTGTATTCCCAATTGGCTCGGCGTTATGAGAAGGCCTGCGATTTTGAAGGAGCTGGTTCGGTTACTATTTTGACTGTTACCAGTATGCCGGGTAATGATGTCACTCATCCGGTTCCTGATAATACGGGTTATATTACAGAAGGTCAATTTTACTTACATGGTGGTGTTATTGATCCTTTTGGATCATTGTCTCGCCTTAAACAGCATGTTATCGGCAAAGAAACCCGAGAAGATCATTCTCAGATGATGAATACCTTAATTCGATTTTATTCTGGGAGCCGAGAGGCTGCCCAGAAGAAAGCTATGTCTTTTGAATTATCAGAGTTTGATGACAAATTGCTCAAGTTTGGGGAATTGTTTAAACGACGATTCATGGATATTAACGTATCTATTCCCCTGGATGACGCATTGGACTTGGGCTGGAAAACTCTGGCTGAATGTTTTCAACCCCATGAGTTGTTAATGAAGCAAAGCTTGGTCGATCGGTTTTTCCCCAAAGGCTGACGGTATGGCTATTGCGACCCTCAATAAGAGTTCTCTACAAAAAGAGCAAATTCGGCTTAAGACGTTTAAGAAATATCTTCCCTCTCTACAGTTGAAACGTCAGCAACTGATGGCGGAGAAAGT
>CAWUNB010000150.1:0-5443 GCA_963923745.1 uncultured Thiotrichales bacterium | reverse complement strand
GAGGAAATGCCCGTTCTGGTGGGCACCGAGGGCGGCCAGGAGGGCGTCAGCCCCGCAGCCGAGGAGGACGGAGTTCCGTATCCTCTCCTGGGACCTAGGGCTTCATTGGTGAAATAATGTTGTTCTATCCGTACTAGCACGAGGTAAGCAACGTGGTGATGATAGCCCGCCCAACGGGGAACGATTTCTATACGGTGCCCGATAGGGAGGGGCATTTTGGTCCCTACGGTGGCCGGTTTGTCGCTGAGACTTTGATGGGACCCCTGGAAGAACTGCGCCTAGCCTACGAGCGCTACCTCCAGGATCCCGAGTTTCTACGGGATCTGGATCAGGATTTATCCTATTATGTAGGGCGTCCATCCCCCCTTTACCACGCTAAGCGTTTGTCTCAAGCCCTGGGGGGAGGACAGATTTACCTAAAACGGGAAGACCTCAATCACACCGGTGCCCATAAAGTAAACAATACGGTGGGCCAAGCGTTGCTGGCCCAACGCATGGGTAAGCGACGCGTTATTGCCGAAACTGGGGCCGGTCAACATGGAGTAGCCACCGCCACAGTGGCAGCCCGGTTGGGGATGGAATGCGTGGTGTATATGGGGGTAGAAGATATTCGCCGCCAGGCTAGTAATGTCTACCGTATGAAATTGTTGGGGGCGACGGTTGTACCAGTGACTTCAGGATCCCGTACCTTGAAGGATGCATTGAATGAGGCAATGCGGGATTGGGTCACTAACATAGATAGTACCTTTTACATCATTGGTACTGTAGCCGGTCCCCACCCCTATCCAGCCATGGTGCGAGATTTCCAAGCCATTATTGGCCGCGAAGCTCGAGCCCAGTGTCTGCAACAGTTGGGACAGCTACCCAAGGCAGCAGTAGCCTGTGTCGGGGGAGGTTCCAACGCTATCGGACTATTTTACGGGTTCCTCAATGACCCAGAAGTAGCCCTCTACGGGGTAGAAGCAGCAGGCGATGGTTTGGAAACTGGCCGTCATGCCGCACCTTTGTCCGCTGGGCGACCGGGAGTCCTTCACGGGAATCGCACCTACCTGATGGAAGATGACGACGGCCAGATCCTAGAAACTCATTCTATTTCCGCTGGTCTGGATTATCCGGGGGTAGGACCAGAACACGCTTGGCTGAAGGACGTGGGGCGGGCCAACTATGTTGCCATCACCGACCAGGAAGCCTTGGCCGCCTTTCACCGGTTAACGCGGGAGGAGGGTATTATTCCTGCCTTGGAATCAGCCCATGCTATAGCCTACGCCCTGAAATTGGCTCCTAGCTTAACTTCTGAGCAGATCATAGTCGTTAACCTATCGGGGCGGGGTGATAAAGACATCCACACCGTCGCTGCCCATGAGGGCATTACCGTATGAGTCGCCTGGCTACCACCTTTGCCCGTCTCCAAACGGAGGGCAGGAAAGCCCTCATCCCCTTCATCACCGCTGGCGATCCTGATCCCGTCACCACCGTGCCCCTACTCCACAGCTTGGTACGGGGAGGAGCAGATATCCTGGAGCTGGGAGTACCGTTTTCTGATCCCATGGCTGACGGTCCGGTTATCCAGCGGGCCCACGAGCGAGCCCTGGTACACCGAGTTAGCCTCAGGCAAGTACTGGCCATGGTACAGACTTTTCGTCAGGATGACTCAATGACGCCAGTGGTACTGATGGGCTACCTGAATCCCCTAGAAGTAATGGGTTACGAAGTATTCGCAGCAGCGGCAGCCGCAGCGGGGGTGGATGGCCTGATTACCGTGGACCTTCCTCCGGAAGAAGCCACTCCTCTGGTGATAGCCCTGACTAATCAAGGTATTGACCCTATTTTCTTAGTTGCCCCCACCTCACCGGCTGCCCGGATGGCAGCCATCGGTAAAGTGGCTGGGGGATTCGTCTATTACGTATCCCTCAAGGGGGTGACTGGTGCGGCGACCCTAGACCTGGCGGAAGTAGCTTCCCGGGTAGCTGAATTGCGCCGTTATACCCCGCTTCCAGTGGGGGTTGGTTTCGGTATTCGCGATGCCGCTTCGGCTGCTGCTATCGCAACAGTGGCGGATGGAGTGGTAGTGGGGAGTGCCGTGGTATCTCGGGTGGAGCAATACGCCAGCCGGGGTGAAGCCGTTATACCGCCCGTGCAGGCGTTCTTGGCAGAACTGCGCCAGGCCCTGGACGGCGTTGTTGGAGGGGTGTGAGATGTCCGATACCTTGAGCTGGTTCCAAAAGTTACTGCCCTCCCGCATTCGTACTGAGGGTGGTCCCAAGAAAGTTCCAGAAGGGCTGTGGAGTAAGTGTCCAGCTTGTAACGCCGTGTTATACCGAGCTGAGTTGGAAAGAAGTCTGGAAGTATGTCCTAAGTGCGATCACCACATGCGTATTGGTGGACGGGACCGGTTAGATCGGTTTCTAGACTTAGAGCCTCGGGAAGAGTTGGGAGCCAATCTGGAGCCAGTGGATATTCTCAAATTCAAGGACAGTAAGCGCTACAAAGAACGATTAATCCAGGCCCAGAAGGAAACGGATGAGAAGGATGCCCTGATTGCCATTCGTGGCCAATTGCATGGGCTACCCTTAGTGGCGACGGCTTTTGAATTTCGTTTTATGGGAGGATCCATGGCCTCGGTGGTGGGAGAGCGCTTCGTTCGAGCAGCTAACCGCTGCCTAGAAGAAAAGATTCCCTTGGTCTGTTTCTCCGCCAGTGGGGGGGCTCGTATGCAGGAGGCTTTAGTATCCTTAATGCAGATGGCGAAAACCTCCGCCGCCCTACACCGCCTCTCCCAAGCCGGTATTCCATTTATTTCTGTAATGACTGATCCCACCATGGGAGGGGTCTCTGCCAGCTTAGCCATGTTGGGGGATCTGAATGTGGCTGAACCTAAGGCTTTGGTGGGTTTTGCTGGTCCTCGGGTAATTGAGCAAACAGTGAGGGAAACCCTACCAGAGGGATTCCAGCGGGCAGAATTTTTATTGGAACACGGCGCTATCGATCTCATCATCGACCGGCGGGAAATGCGGGATCGCCTAGCCCGTTTACTGTCCATGCTGACGCAACGGCCATTAACCAGTCCGTTGGCCACACTGGTTTAGGAAATCCATGTCCGAACTCAAAAACGATCGCCTATTACGGGCTCTGCTCCGGGAACCGGTAGATTGCACCCCGGTATGGATGATGCGTCAGGCTGGGCGCTATCTGCCGGAGTATCGCCAAACCCGAGAACGGGCTGGTCATTTCATGGGACTGTGTCGCCAACCAGAATTGGCTTGCGAAGTGACCCTCCAACCCTTAGCCCGTTACCCCTTGGATGCAGCCATTTTGTTCTCCGATATTTTGACCATACCGGATGCCATGGGCCTAGGGCTGTATTTTACCGAAGGGGAGGGGCCAGCTTTTCGTCAGCCAGTTCGTACTGCCCGTGATGTGGATGCCCTAGGGGTACCGGATCCAGAACAAGAGCTGGGTTATGTGATGGATGCAGTGCGCTTGATTCGGCGAGAGTTGGCAGGACAGGTGCCGCTGATTGGTTTTGCCGGTTCTCCCTGGACTTTGGCCACTTACATGGTGGAAGGGCGGGGTAGTAAAGAATTTCGTCATAGTAAAACCTTGCTCTATAGCGATCCAGCGCTGCTTCACCGCTTATTGGACCTACTAACTCGGGCGGTAACGGTCTACCTCAATGCCCAAGTAGCCGCTGGCGCTCAGGCTTTGATGATTTTTGATACCTGGGGCGGTGCCCTGACCACACGGGATTATCAAACCTTTTCTTTGGCCTACATGGCCGCCGTGGTAGCCGGGTTAACCCGGCAAGCGGCTGGGCGGCGAGTACCAGTGATTCTATTCACTAAAGGGGGAGGGCAGTGGCTAGAGGTTATGGCCGAGACTGGAGCAGATGCCCTCGGGTTAGACTGGACTACTGATATTGGTACGGCTCGAGCCCGAGTTGGCCAGCGGGTTGCCCTCCAGGGCAATATGGATCCAGCGGTTTTATACGCCCCTCCCTCCCGTATCCATGATGAAGTCGCTGCTATCCTCCAAGCCTATGGCGCAGGTAGTGGTCATGTTTTCAATCTGGGTCATGGTATTCATCCCGAGGTGCCGCCGGATCACCCGGCAGCCCTGGTGGAAGCGGTCCATACCCTCAGTCGGGCTTATCACCAATGACCTTTACTGTTGAACCCTGGATGATCTACGTGGCGGCAGCCTTTCTAGTGGGGCTGCTAGTGGGGGTGATGTTGGGGCGTCGGGCCAATCCCACGGTGATGGAGATCAAGCGATTAGAAACAGATCTGGCTAAAGAGCGAGAGCGACGGACTAGCTACCAAGATCAAGTAACTCGCCATTTCTCCCACACAGCGGACTTATTTGAGTCTCTTACCGATCATTACAAATCGGTTTATCAGCATCTCGCCGATGGTTGCCAGGATCTATGTGGTGATCGGGCTCCTCGTCTTAACATGGAAGTGCCGATTCAGCGGCTTACCCCCCACCGTGCGGGAACAACCCTAGATCCTACCCCTCCTTCAGAGAATCCACCGGTGCCGACCCAATCAGCATCCGGACCCGCCGTGGTTTACATTACCGGTGGTGTTCCCGGAGCAAATTCCCATCCTCGTCCCCCTCTCCGTACCCCGCCACCGGTCGCCGCTTCTGGGGTGGATGAAGATCCCCACGAGCGCCCTCTTTCCTGAGGAGCCGTTATGGTTTTTTCTCCACTTCGCATTACTTTACTCTATTTATTTGCTGCCCTAGCCGGGGGGTTGTTGGTCGATCTCGCCGCTTCATGGCTGTTGAATGAAACTTACTGGCGCTACTTTTTAGTGGTGGAAGGCGTTCTGGGAATTGGATTATCCACTGGAGTGATCTATCTGCTTACTCGGCGGATGAAGCGCTATTTGGACCGATCTAGCTGGGAATTGGCAGAAGCCCGTCACTTGACAGAGGCTATGCTGCGTATCATCCCCGACGCGGTGTACGTGAAAGACAGCAAAGGGCGTTATACCTTGGTCAACGGGCCTTTTGCCCAATTGGTGGAAGTCAGCGAAGAAGAAATTTTGGGACGGCGGGCTGCCGATTTATTTTCTCTGACCGCTACGGCGGATGTGGAGGCCTCAGATCGAGCGTTGCTTCATGGTGGCAACAGCATCGTAAAAATGGAGTTCTCTTCGCCGTTGGCAGACGGTAAACATTATTTCCAGGTCGCTAAAACTACTTATCATGGTATGGGTAATCGACCTCGGGGAATTGTCGGGGTGGTACGGGATATTACCGACGGCGCGGAGCAAAATCGGGAATTACGGCGCACGAATGAAGAGCTGGAGAGCCGAGTAGCGACCCGTACAGCTGATTTGGTGGAGGCTAACCGGGAGTTGGAAGCCTTTGTTTACTCTGTATCCCACGATCTACGGGCTCCCCTGCGAGCCGTCGCTACCCTTATTCGCACCCTGAT
>CAWUNB010000149.1:0-5444 GCA_963923745.1 uncultured Thiotrichales bacterium | reverse complement strand
CATGTGATCCGGCAAGCGCTCACTGAGGAACGCCCGCAGAGCACTGGCCTCCAAAGCCTCGCTGCCCTCCTCAGCCACCAGATAGGCCGCTAACCGCCGGTCGTGGTCGCCCTGCCCCACCACCACCACAATGCCTTCCCGCACGCTGGGATGGCCGGTGAGAACGGCGGTAATTTCATCTAATTCAATACGATAGCCACGCAATTTGATCTGATTGTCATTGCGCCCCAGATACACCAACTCCCCATCGGCCTGGAGCCGTACCCGATCCCCAGTGCGATAGAGTCGCCCCGGCGCTACTGGTTCAGGGCCGTTGATCAATCCGGTACTGGCCACGTCGATGAAGCGTTGTGCCGTCAACTCGGGACGATTCAAATAACCCTGAGCAACCCCGTGACCGCCGATATACAACTCGCCCGGCACTCCTACCGGCACCGGCTGCCAACGTTCATCCAGCACGTAGAGTTGGGTGTTCCAGATGGGCCGACCAATGGGAATAGCCTGATCGGGAATATCCAGCCGCTGTTCGTCGTAAATGGCGCAGCCCACCACCGTCTCGGTGGGGCCGTACTCGTTGATGATGTGGGTGTGGGGGGCCCCTTGACGCCAGGGCAACACGGTATGGCCTAGCAGCGCTTCGCCCCCCAGCACCAGATAGCGAATCAATCCAGCCAACCGGTTGGGGGGAATCATCACGTTGAGCAAATCTAAATGGGCCGGGGTGAGCTTGACCAAAGACCAGTCATGGCCTTCCCCGTCCACCCCTTGGAGGGCGGCCCGAATGTGTTCGATCTCTTCGCCGTCGTGGGCCAGGATGTGGAGGGTGCGCCCAGACAACAGGGGGGTGAATAGGCTGGTGAGAGTAGCGTCAAAACCGATGGAGGAATGGAGGGGCGACCCCAAGCCTTCCTGGGTGCGGTAATAGTCCATGGCCCAACTAAGGTAATTAACAATCCCCCGCCGCCGGATCATGGCTCCTTTCGGTTGGCCGGTGGAACCAGAGGTATAGATGACGTAGGCCAGATCATCCGGCCCCCCTTGGGGTTGGGGATCGGTTAACGGGAAAGCGGAATATTCTTCGCGCTGGGCATCGTTATCGAACAGCCGCCGCACCATACCGGCTATCGCCGGCAGTCGGCTCGACAAGGCGGTTTCCGTCAACAGCACTAAGGGCTGGGCGTCTTCCATCATGAAGGCCAAACGGGCGGTGGGGTAATCTGGGTCTAGGGGCAAAAACGCCCCGCCGGCTTTTAAGGTCGCCAAAATGGCTACCACCAGGGCCGGTGAACGGGACAGACAAATGGCCACCAGCTTGTTGGGACCAACGCCCTGCGCCCGTAGATAGTGGGCCATCTGGTTGGTGATGATGTTGAGGGACTCGTAAGTCATCTCGCCATCGGGCCAACTTAACGCCGTCGCCGTGGGATGGGCCAAAGCGTGAACGGCAAACAGTTCGGGAATGCTGCGATCCAGCGGGTAGGGATGATCGGTCTGATTCCACTCCACCACCCAACGCCGCCAACTGGTAGCACTGATCAGGGGTTGTTGGGCCAAGCTACGCTGCGGTTGCTCCACCACTCCCGCCATCAGGGTCAACAGGTGATCGGTCAGGTGTTCCAAAGTCGCTTGGTCAAAACGGTCGCCGTTGTAGTCACACTCCAGGACCAGTTCATCCCCCAATTCGGTGAGATTGAGCACCAGTTCAAAGGCGGTGTAATAGATGGGCTGAGACAACCACTGCACCGCCAGATCGCCGAAAGCCGGTGCCGCGCCAGGCCGATCCAGGTTAAACAAAGCCGCTACCAACGGCGCTTGTCGACCATCCCGGCGCAGGGCCAGTCGTTCCATCAAGCGGGCGAAGGGGTAATCCTGGTGTTGATAGCCCTGGAGCAATACTCCCCGCATCCGTTTTAGATAGGCGGTGAACGGCTCGTTCCAATCCACCTGGGAGCGAATAGGCAAGAGGTGGGTGCAATAGCCCACCAACCGATCCCCACCCGCGAGGGAACGCCCGGCCACCGGCATACCGACGATCAAATCCTCCTGACCGGTTAAGCGATGGAGCCACAGGGCATACAAAGACATCAACGTCATGAAGGGAGTGACGCCCTGGGCGCTGCTCAATTTACGCACAGCGGCAAACAGGGCCTTGTCAACGGATCGGCTGATACGCCCGCCCCGGTAACTCTTGAGGGCAGGAGGCGGATAGTCGGCCGGCAGATCCAACTGGGGCAGATCGCCCGACAATTGATTCAGCCAATAGGCTTCCGCATCGGCAAACGCGCTACTGGCTTGCCAAGTCAGGTAATCCCGATAGGGCAACGGCGTGGCCAAGGTAATGGGTTTACCGGCTAACCGCGCCCCGTAGCAATGGGCCAGTTCCTGCACGATAAGATTCATGGACAAGCCATCGAGCACGATGTGATGGCCTTTGAGCACCAGCCGGTAATCCCGTCCCCCGAGGCGCAACAAATGGGCCACAAACAGGGGGCCGTTAGCCAAATCAAAGGGTTGCTGGGCGTGGTGAGTCAGCCAATCCTGGCAGGCCTGGGCGGGATGGTCGCTTTGGCTCACGTCCACTGTTTGTAACAGTCCTACCGGCGGCGCGATAACCCGTTGGTGATGTTGCCCTTCGATAACGGTATGCAGGGCCTCATGGCGAGCGACGACTTGATCCACGGCCCAGGACAGGGCCACTTCGTTGACCGCGCCCTGGAGAGTCAGCAACGGACTGAGGTGGTAGGCCATGGAGCCTTCTGGGGCAATTTGGGCCAACACCGCCAATTGTTGCTGGGCTTGGTTCAAGGGGTAACGGGGGGAGACGTTTTTATCGCCTCCGCTCTGGGCACTCTCACCGCCCTTGGGGGGTATGAACCCGCCGGCCCGCATGGCCAACACACTGTCCTTGACGGCGGTAATGATGGCCGCCACATCGGCTTCACTGTGGGCGGTGGAGAGGAAGCAGTTGCGCCACTCCCACACGAAAATGCCTCGCAAATTCATGTGGTAGAACAGCAATTCCAGGTTGGAACTAAATTCAAAGCGGAACAGGGAACCGAACCACACCACTTCAATAGGCACCTGCTCGACGGCAAACCACTGATTCAACTCGGTGGCCATAGCCGCTGTGCGCCGATTCAGCTCGTCCTGGAGGGTGGGAGCATGGGCTTTGAGATGGCGCAATGTAGCCAAAGTCGCCGCCATGGCCATGGGGTGTTGGCAGAAGGTACCGCCAAATACCACCCGATTAACCTTGGGATAGGAGCTGTCGCCGTATTGCCAAGGGCCGCCGTCGATGGGATCCATCAGGTGGGCCTTACCGGCCACCACGCCAATGGGCATACCGCCCCCCACCACTTTGCCGTAGGTCGCCAGATCGGCTTTCACCCCAAATAGGGCTTGCGCCCCGCCAATGTGGCTGCGGAAACCGGTGATCATTTCGTCAAAGACCAGCAACGCTCCGATCTCGGTGGTGAGTTGCCGTAGCGCCTGCAAGAACGCTTTGGGCTGAATCCGGGGATTGCGGCTTTGCACCGGTTCCACGATAACCGCCGCGATAGTGGACCCGTGGCGACGAATCACTTCCAGGGTGTGGGGATCGTCGTAGGGCAACACCAACAGATCCGCTACGGCCCCCGGTGGGGTACCCGGTGACACCGGCTGGCTGTGGTATTCCCCATCCTTCTGTACCGTCATCCCCATCACACTGTCGGAGTGGCCGTGATAGGCCCCCTCAAACATGACAATCCGGTTGCGACCGGTCGCCGCCCGCACCAACCGCAACGCGGCCATGACCGCCTCGGTGCCGCTGTTGGTGAAGGTCACCCGGTCAAAGCCGGTCAACTCACAAAACAGCGCCGCTACTTCGCCGGCATCTTCTGGCCGTGGCCCCAGCCCGACGCCGTCTGGAAGTAATTTGCTTAAAGCTTGTTCGATGAAATCGGGATGATGGCCAAACAGCGTCACCCCCTGGCCCATGGTGATGTCGATGTATTCGTTGCCGTCCACATCCCACACTCGACTGCCTTTAGCCCGCCCCGCCACCAGGGGATAAAGCATCTCTTTGGTGGTGAAGCGAAAACCCACTGCGGCCCGACTGTCGGCCAACACTGGCCGGTAGCGATCGGTGTGGGCTTTGGATTGGGCGGTGCGACCGTTGTAGTCCCGAATCAGTTGTTCCAAGTGTTGCTGTTGAACCGGCGTTAATCCCCGTGCTCGGGTTTCCAACGCCGACAGCATCTTCTGGGGCTGCATCGCGCCTTTGCGCCGAGGCGCTTCCGGCGTCGGCGCGGTCGCGTCCGGCGCAGCGGGAGTCACGGGAACGGGGGCAACCGGCGTGGGTGCAGCAACCGATGGCACAGCGGGCGTCGGTGCAACTGCTAGCGATGGGGATGGCACCACGGGGGCCAATGACGCCACCGGCTGACCTAAACCACCGAGGAATTGCAGCTGACGGGCCACCAATTCGTTCATTACCTGAGCGGTGGTGCGAATCTGAGCGGCAAAAATGGCCTCCAATTCACTGCTGGCCACCGTTCCCACTCCCCCGGAAGCCGCTAGGGGGCTAATAGCCAAGGGCGGAAGGGTCGGCACAGTTATCGGCGCGGGGGCGACCACCGGCGCAACGGCCACCGGGGCCGCCGCCAAAGCCGGGGCCGGAGCTGCGGCCACAGCGGGCGGCGCAGACGGGCGTTGCCCTAGTTGCTCGTCGATATAATTAACTAAAGCCCCAATCGTGGTGAGCTCTTCAAAAAATTGGGCAATCGTGACGGTAATGCCGTAATCCGCCTCCACTACCCGCTGCACGTCCATCAAAATTAAGGAATTGGCCCCCATTTCCAAAAAGGGCACTTCTAAATCCATTTCCCCAGCGGAAGCGGGCATCGCTTCTGCCATAAGGGTTTTTAGGCGGGCTAAAATTTCTGCGTAGCGGGAGTGGGTTGTCGTATTCATCGGGCAGGATTTATCGTGTTCCACAAAGTTTAAGAAGACGGCCACAGGGTTTGATCCCGTAAATCAATACGGGCCACTAAACCGGTTTGCATTCCGGGAGCAATTTCATAAGGAGCTAAATACAGGTAATCCCCCACCACCGTGCCACCAATATAACCTTTGCTGGTGGGATGATAGGCAGCGGTATCACAGACCGACCAAGCCGCTTTTTCCGTAAAGGGTAAACGGCGATCATAACGGGTTAATTGACCGTGATAGACCCCTTCTCCTCGGCAATGGGGCACAAAATAAACAAAATCCCCATGGACCAATGTGCCAAAAAAGCCCCGGCTACTGTCATGTACTATTGTCGTATCAAAAAACTGCCAGCTATTGGGGTCAGTTAACGGGCTTTGAGTATCGTAACAAGCCACCTGACCATAACGACCGGCCCCATCAAAATAAGGCGCAAAATACAAATAGCGACCATCCCAGCACGCGCCAATAAAACC
>CAWUNB010000148.1:0-5480 GCA_963923745.1 uncultured Thiotrichales bacterium | reverse complement strand
CGGTGCGGTAATACCGTCAGCAGCAGGAACCCACCGAAGTGACTCAGGCTCTTGTAGCTTGGGCGCAGTAGGAATCCCCTTCCTTTAGGGTGGGGAGGATGTCAAACCTGTGCCACATCTTTGGCTACGCGACACAATTCCGCTAAGGCCGCTGCGCTGGCCATGCCATCACTGGCACGGGCGGCGGCTTCTAAAGTACGAGCCGCTGCGCCCAAAGCTGGGTAGCCTAACCCGCCGGCTACGCCTTTGATTTGATGAGCTAATCCCGCTATTTGGGCCAGATCGCCTTCTTCTTGCGCTAAATTCATCTGCGTTAAGGTCGTGGGTAAATCGGCGAGGAAGCGCGTGGCTAAGGCACTCATGGCGTCATCATGGGAAGAAGCCGCCGCAGGCGCAGCAGCAAGGGCCTCGGCGGTCGCGGCGGGTAAATAGCGCGCCACCACTTGGTAAAGAACGTCCCAGTCAACGGGTTTGGTTAGAAAATCATCGCAGCCGGCTTCCAACGCTTCTTGCCGGTGATAACTCTGCGCGTGGGCGGTTAAAGCGACAATCGGTCCAGGGTACAAGCTGGCCCGCAACATCTGAGTGGCTTCGAGTCCTCCCATCACGGGCATTTGCATATCCATCAGAATTAATTGGAAGTCCTGTTCCATCGCCAAGGAGAACGCTTCTTCTCCATTCGGTGCGACGGCTATTTCTGCACCGGTTTTAGCCAGATGGTGAGTAATGAGGGTTTGGTTATATTCGTTATCTTCCGCCAGCAGGATACGTCCGGTTAATTGGGGAATGGTGGGGGCAACGGCAACAAGCGTCGTTGCATCGGGTAAATCTAAGCGAAAAGTGTCATCTAATGTTGTTAATGGGCCGGTTGCGATGGTCGCTGTAAATAAACTCCCCGCTCCTGGGTGGCTTTCTAGTAATAAATCATCGCCGAGATGCTGCGTTAATAGACGGGCTAACGGTAATCCTAATCCTAACCCATCATGGCTACGGCCAAGAGAATCGTCGCCCTGAATGAAGGGTTGAAATACCCGTTGCGCTTGTTCTTCTGAGATACCTTGACCACTGTCGAAAACAGATAAGATCAATCGTTCATTCGTTGGATCACAACTAACCAGTAGACGCACGGCACCCTGGTTAGTAAAGCGAATCGCGTTATCTCCCAAGCGATGCAGCAATTGAGTTAGCCGCTGAGAATCAGACATAAAGGTGCGCGGCAGAGGCGGAATGCCTTGGACCGTGAGTGTTAACCCTTTTTCCTGAGCCTGGGGATTGAGTTGATTAAACCAATGGTTGAGCAAAGCCAGTAAATCCACCGGCTGAGGATTAATGGCAAGCTGACCGGTTTCGGCATCCGATAAATCGAGGGCATCGGCCACTAATTGCTGTAAATGTTGTCCACTATTCAAAATAGCCTGTAATGCTTTTTCCCGATCTACAGTGGATTGGTTACCCTCGCGGAGTTGTTCAGCAAATCCTAACAAAGCCGTGAGTGGTGTACGTAATTCATGACTGACGTGGGTCATGAAGGCTTGATGGGTTTGTTGAACAATAATACCGGCTTTGTCTATATTGTCTACCGAATTTAAATTTGTTTGATCATGACCTATCAAAATTGCAGCGATGGGTTTATTGCTTTCATCCATGAGTAAATTCACTTGCCAGCTAATAAAGTGGGACTCTCCCCGTTGATCCTGCACCATACTGGTATAACGCTGAGGCGGTTTTTCCAAACCGGCTACGATTTGATTAAGATAATGAATTCTAGCGGCTCTCTGATCGGCAGGGATACAATGCTCTACGTAACCTAAGCCAAGTAACTCCGCTTCTGAATAGCCCAATACTTCGCAGATATAGCGATTAACTCGTATTATTTGACCATCCATACCCACTACCAGCAGCAAGGCGTCCATTTCATCTAAGTAGCGCTGGGTGGTTGAAACTATTTGATTTTTAGCCTCTTGTTCATTCCGCTGTTTAGTAATATCCCGCAATACTCCGAGCGCTAATAAAGGTAAATCCTCTTGGCTATAAACAAAAGAGGTGCGTTCTTGTAACCATAAATAATGACCATCGAGATGACGAACCCGATACTCTACTTCAAGGGTTGTTTGTTCTTGTGATGAAGGTATTTTTTGCGCTTGAGAAAAAATATCCTCAATATGGGCTAGATCATCAGGATGAATGTGTTGCCGCCACGTCGATAAAACCGATCCCATCTGTGTTTCGTTGTACCCCAGTAAATGAGTATAATTACCATCCCACTGCATACGCCGAGTACGCAGACGCAGTTCATAGGTAATATCTCCCAAAGCGCCCACTAAAGAGGTATAGCGGCGCAAAGTGGCCGCTTGTTCTTCTTCCCAATAATGGCTTTCAGTAATATCGCGACCGACGGCATAAATAAAATCCGTGCTGGGATCAAACGTAGCATTCCAAATAACCCAAACGGTATCCTGTTTTTCTGTTAGCAGGCGAATTTTTAGTTGGCGTAGTACATCACCTTGCACGAGCTGAGTTAAAGCTTGCTGTGCTCTTTCCCGATCATCCGAATGAACAATGGCTAAGAGTGATTGGTTAATCAATTTTTTTGAAGAATAACCTAAGCGACGTTGCCAGGCTGGATTAACAAAACTAAATTCTCCTTTGCTATTGATACTGGCAATAAAATCCTGAGACATATCTAAAATACGTTTTTTTTCTTGAGCAGAAACCCACTGTTCGGTACTATCAAGGGCCGTCATCAAGCGTAGAGGCTCACCGTCACTATCTTCCCCTACCGGTTCTGAATAAAAAACCAAAACCAAAGTTTGCCCATTAGCCGCAGTGAGATTGAATTCTCCATGATGGATAGCCGTGGAAACGGTTGATTGGCTTTGTAATGCCAAAGCAATAGCACGACCCCGCTTACCAAAAAGCAGTTGAAAAAATTCAGCGAGTGTTGTTGTTGCTTGAAAATCATATCCAGTAAAGTTTTGCCAAACTGAGTTAAGAGAGCGAATCAGGCCATCAGTACGATATAACAATTTAGGTAAAAAACTATCCCGAATTGAACGTTTAAAATATTCCTGGTAGCGTCCTTGCGTTTCATAAGAAATAACTAATTGCGTGATATTTTCATAGATAATACTAACATGAGGGCTGGTTAGTTCGTTTAAGAAGCGAACGTTCATAGAAAACCATTCTCGCTGGCTACCATTGTCAAAAATAAAATAGAGATCCCAGCTGGTTTTTTCTCTTGTTAGAACTGATTGCACCCCTTTTAAAGCTTGCCCAGCTTCAATATCCCCCGACTGCCAGGCACGTTCTAACGGAGCGAAATAAGATGTACCGGTGCCCACTTGGTCAGGATCAAGTCCACCATTGCGAGCACTGATTTGCCAAGCGTGATTAACGGCGGTAATAAAACCACTATCATTAATGACAACTAGGGGCGATTTTATGCTGTTAATAATTGATTGGTTAAATTGCGACTCTTTTAGGAGACGCTTTTCATAATCCTTGATCTGGAGGTGCAAAGCGACTCGTGCTCGCACAAGAGCGATATTGATAGGCTTGCTAATAAAATCTCGCGCCCCATAAGCTAAGGCACGAATTTCAGCAGTAGAATCGGAACCACCTAGAGCCGTGAGAAAAATGACCGGAATATCCTTCATTTTGGGATCGGCTTTGAGTATCTCACAGGCTTCAAAACCGTCCATTTCTGGCATCATCACGTCCAGCAAAATCAGATCGGGGTGAGATTTTGCAGCAACCTCTAAACCTTCCGCAGCGGAAGTTACCAATAGCACTTCGTACTGATCTTTCAAGGCTGAACCAATCGTTAACAAATTGTCCGGGTTATCGTCAATGGCGAGGATTATTGGCAACAATCGGTTCATCATCTTTGTCTTCTCATGCTAAAAATTAATTAAGGGGTTCGACCAGCTCACGCAACTGCCGAGCTACTTCGTTAAAGCGCAGCTTACGCATATTCTCTAGGGCGACGAGAAAATCAGCAGCCAATACCGTGCCCTGCATATCGTTGGCTAGCCTTTGCAATTGTTCCAACGCATTGAAGCGGCGTCCTTCCAGCAAAGGTAGGAGAGCAGCCACCCCCGCCCGTAGTCGAGCTTCATCCACTTCCACGGCTGGGTGGGTCATAGATTCTTCAGGCTCATCACTGGGTAGCCATCGTTGCAACGCCGCCTGTAGATCCTCTAGGTGCAGTGGTTTTTCCAGAAAGCCATCCATCCCCACAGCGCGGCATCGTTCCTTCACCACCGCCCGTAGGTCCGCTGTGAGCGCCAGGATGGGACACGGAGCCCGGCCCTGTTCTTCCTCCCATTCACGTATCCGCTGGGTCGCCTCGAAACCATCCATGTGCGGCATGTGCAGATCCATCAGGATCAGGTCAGGGTTGCAGCCCCTTTGTAACGCCGCTAGGGCTTCTTGGCCGTCATGCCGCACCGTTGCTTGTAGCCCAAAATGTTGCAGAAAGCTCTGCACTACCTGGCTGTTGTTCTCGTTGTCTTCCGCCACCAGTACCTGACCCTTAAAACTAAGGCGCTGGCTCGCTCTGAGCTCGTTGTCACGAAGAATGTGCGGCCTCTCGATCTCGGATAGATCCAGTGCGATACGGAACCAGAAGCGTGAACCCTGCCCAAGCGTGCTTTCTACTCCAGCCTCCCCGCCCATCGCTTCTGCCAGACGAGCCACAATGGCTAACCCTAAACCAGTACCACCGTATTTCCGAGTAATGGAGCTATCAGCCTGACTGAACGTCTGGAACAGATATGGCAGATCGGCAGCGGCGATACCAATCCCGGTATCCCTGACTGCGAACTCTACCTGCGCGTGCCCCGCCATCAGGGCTACTTGGCGGGCCGTCACTGTCACCTGGCCGGTTTCAGTAAATTTAAGGGCATTACCTACCAAGTTAGACAGCATTTGTCGCAGGCGATGGACATCGCCGAAATAACTAGCGGCTGACTCGCCTTGCCAAGCCCAGGTTAGCTTCAGCCCCTTTTCCTGCGCCATATTTTGGAACAATACCCCGACTTCGTTTAAGAACGAGTCTGGCGTGAAAGGCATTCGTTCAAGACTGACCCGGCCGGCTTCCACCTTGGATAGATCGAGCACATCGTTGAGTAGAACTAACAACGAACGCCCTGCGTTCAGGATGACCCGTGCCCATTCCCGCCGTTCGGCCGCGTCCCCCCCGTCTTGCAATAGCATCTGCGCCATGCCCAGAACGCCGTTGAGGGGAGTGCGGAGCTCGTGGCTCATGGTGGCCAGAAATTGGCTCTTAGCCCGGCTGGCCGCTTCGGCCTGCTCCTTAGCCCACTGCAATTCGGTACGCTGGGCTTTTTCTACCGAGATATCGCGCATGATCGCCGCCACAGAACAATTCGCTGCGGAATTTCTATCCAAGGCGAAGAGGATAGTTTCTACTGGCACTTCATGGCCGTCGCTGTGCTGAAGAGCCAGTTCACTCCGAA
>CAWUNB010000147.1:0-5513 GCA_963923745.1 uncultured Thiotrichales bacterium | reverse complement strand
GTTCGTCCAAGCGAACGGCGGTACGGGAGCGTACTGACTGGACAATCTGGCGGTACTCACTGTTGTTAGTAGCTTCCTCCGGCGATAGCTCAAGCTCCCACGCTTCCGTTAGGAGCCGTAGCAATGCGGGTCCTAGATCCCTTGGCCAAAAGACTAGATCCACACTGCCGGCACGAATAGCGGTTTTGGGCATCCCATCGTATTTGACTGAACGGGGTTCCTGGGCGAGGGTCACCCCGCCAGCGGCCCTAATATTCCGCAAACCTATTGCGCCGTCACTTCCAATTCCCGAGAGAACGATACCCACGGCTTCTCTCCCTAAAGCCACTGCTAAGGAGTTAAATAACCTGTTGGCTGGAGATTCGCCAATGGAGGAGGGTTCCACTAAACGGAGCGCACCATCCAGGTAGACCGCTTCCCGCTGAGGAGGAGGGAGATAAATTATGCCTCCCTCCGGTACCTGGCAGCCTTCCAAGTGCTTGAGCTGAGGTAACGCTTTTGTGGCCAGTAATTTGGTCAAGGCGGCCAATTGAGTCGCTGAAACAGATTGGGCCATTACATAAGATAGGTCCAAACTATCCGGCAGGGATTCCACCACATCCCCTAGCCCGTCCCCTTCTCCGGCTGAATAACCGATACCGACGAGTTTCACCGTGTTTTCTCCCGAGCTGTCGCCTGACTGGCTTGTTCAGCAATCCCCCGCCCCAAGGCCTGATCAACCCTGGCTAGCTCTTTTAGCAGGACGGCTATGGAAACAGCCTGATCTGTTTTAGCCGCTCCCAGCCCTCGACATAGGTTGGCTACGTGTCAGTTTCCCTGAGCCAGGGCAATTATCTCCTGGGCGTGGGCTAAGGTTTGTTGAGTAATCGCAACGCCCCCCAGAAGGCGGGCAATCTCTCCAACCCGTTCATCTGCTAGCAGAGAACGAATGACGGTATGGGTGGTTTCACCGTTGCTGTGTTTTTGTACTAGCAGATGATGATGGCCTTGGGCAGCGACTTGGGGTAAATGGGTGACACACAATACTTGCCACCGTTGACCTAACTGGCGCAGCAATCGGCCAACAATTTCTGCAACTCGACCGCCGATACCTACATCCACTTCGTCAAAAATTAGGGTAGGCACCCGCAAACTAGTGGCCACCAATACCTGAAGGGATAGGCTGATCCGGGATAACTCTCCCCCTGACACCACTTTGGCTAATGGGCGGAACGGTTGGCCAGGGTTAGTGCTGACTAGAAACTCTACGCGATCGGAACCATTGGGACCGGCGTGGCTTTCCTGGAATTGGCAATCTACTTGAAATTGCCCGCCGGGCATTCCTAGTCGTTGTAGGTTATCTGTTACCTGCTGAGATAAGAGGACTCCGCTGTGGCAACGGGCTTGATGCAGCGCCGTTGCGGCTTGTTGGTAGCCTTCCTGGGCAGTAGTTAACTGGGAAGTTAAATCATCCACTCTTTGCTCAACTTGCTGTAGTTCAATCACTTCTTGCTGTAAACGGGCAGTAAGCGCCGGCAGCTCTGTTGGCGGGATGCGATGCTTACGGGCCAGTTCAGTAGCGGCTCCTAGTCGATCCTCTACCCAAGCTAAACGACGAGGATCCAACTCTAGAGATGCCAGGTAGTGTCGCAGCTCACCGGCGGCTTCCTGGGCTTGAATAACCGCGTTTTCCAGTAAATCTACAACTGTTCCCAACCGGCTATCCACATCCCGTAATCCCCGTAGTTCCTGACGAGCTCGCACTAATAGCCCCAGTCCGGTAACACTCCCTTCGCCCTGGAGCCGGGCTAACGCGCCTTGTCCACCCTCCAGCAACCGGGAGGCATTCGCCAGTAACCGATGTTCCCCTTCTAGGGATTCTAGTTCCCCCGGGTGTAATCCCAGGGTAGTCAGTTCTTCCAATTGGAAGCGAAGATAATCCAGTCGACTCTCCCGATCAGTCGCTGCTTGGCATAATCGCTGGTGAGTTTGCTGTAATTCCCGTAGCGCTTGCCAAGCATCACCGGCGGTTATTACCAAAGCTGGGTAACCACCGTAACCATCTAGAACTTCTCGCTGATTATCCCGAGACAGAAGGGATTGATGGGCATGTTGGCCATGGATATCCACCAGTTGCTCTCCCAGTTCTCGTAAGGATTGGAGGGGAACAGGATGGCCGTTGATATAGGCCCGAGAACGTCCCTCTCGACTGACGATCCGGCGCACTAGACAGTCATCTTCCCCTTCCAGATCCCGAGCAGCTAACCAGGCTTGGGTTGACGGTGTAACCTTGAAGATAACGGTAACTTCGGCGCGTTCAGCCCCATGGCGTACCACCCCCGCTTCAGCCCGATCCCCCAGCGCCAATCCTAGGGCATCTACTAAGATAGACTTACCAGCCCCGGTTTCTCCGGTGAGGACGGTCATTCCTTCAGCAAAATCTAACGCCAAGCTGTCAACAATGGCGTAGTCCCGTATCTGAATGTGGGTCAGCATGGGTAATTAATCGTAGAGTCGTTTACTCCAGTGCAACTTTTCCCGAAGGATACGAAAATAATCGTAGTTTTCTGGATGAATAAGACGAATGCAGGGATTCCGTTTTTGAATGATGACCCGATCCCCCGAGATCAGCCCCAAATTGATCTGACCATCGCAGGTAACTTGGGCATGATCCTGATTGCTATCACTTACTACAATTTCAATCTGTGCGTCGCAAGGAACTACCAAAGGACGATTACTCAAAGTGTGGGGGCAAATGGGCACTAACAGCGTGACTGGGACATCTGGGTAGATAATGGGCCCACCTCCAGACAGGGCATACGCGGTAGAACCGGTGGGGGTGGAGACAATGAGTCCGTCAGATCGCAGGGTGTAAGCGAACTTCCCATTAACATAAGTTTCAAATTCGATCATCCGTGCCACGTTCCACTTATGGATAACTACATCATTGAGGGCATCACTTTCACTAATAACTTCTCCGCCCCGCAGAATGGTGGCATGAAGCAAACAGCGGTTCTCTGAAACGTAATGTCCGGTGAGAACTTGGTCCAACGTCTCTTCTACGGCAGCCAGAGAAACATCAGTGAGGAAACCCAGCCGTCCTAGGTTGATACCCAGTAGGGGAACCTGGAAGCTCACGAGGCTACGGGCAGCGTTGAGAAAAGTGCCATCGCCTCCCACTACGATGGCGAGATCGCAGCTCTCGCCGATAACTCGACGACTGGCCATTTGGGCACCATGGCATTCGGCCAATTGGCTGCTACGTTCATCCACCAACACGGTTAAACCCCGTTGTTGCAGGATGGCGGTGATGGCTTTCAGTGTTTCGCATACTACGGGATCAGCATATTTGGCCAGGAGGCCGATAGTACGGAATTGGAGGTTAGGATGAGGGTCCATAGAATTCGACCTGATGGCTAGGGAAAAAGCAAGGAGATACCCGGAGTTAACTCCGGGCTACTGGGCCCACAAGGTAGCACGTCCACCCCGTGGGGAAGCAGTGAAAACGGGTTAATATCTTCATTCTCCGCCTAAGGCGGAGTTTCTTGGAGTGACAGCCATGAAACGATTCATACTGGTTACAACCCTTGTTGGTACATTGTTGCTACAGAGCCCCTCTGCACTGGCGGATCGGGGCTGGCATCGGCACGGTGGCCCTGGCGTTTTGGCGGCGGCAGCAGCTGGCCTGATTATAGGGGGAGCCCTGGCAGGAGCTACTCGTCCCTACTACTACGATCCTCCTGCGGTTTACTACCCACCGGCTCCCCGCCGCTACTACTATGATGATTATTACGATCCCCCTCGTTATTACCATCATCACCGTCATCACTACTATCGGGACCGTTACTACGACGAATATTGATCTCCATTGGCGATTTTCGCTGTATTCTGCCCCGGTTTGATTCCGCTGTGAGGGAGTGGTTTTTGTCACCTTTGGCCTTTCCCGGAGTATTTCTATGACCGCTGAGTTACCCCAGTCAGATCCATCTTCCCCCCATGAGCCCTTGGTTTTGGTGGCAGATGATGCTCCCATCGCGGTGGATCTGTTATGCGGTCAGTTACGGCAATTTGGCTATGAGCGGTTGAAAATCGCTCGAGACGGGGAGGAGGCGGTTTACCAAACCGCTGCGCTGCGCCCCGATCTGGTATTTCTAGACATTGATATGCCTCGAAAGACCGGTTTGGTTGCACTGCGAGAGATAAAATCTTTCCTCCCCGATACTTTTGTTTGCATGCTCAGTGCCCATAGTAGTGCTACTAATGTCCGTACCGCTCTCCAGGCTGGAGCAAATGGTTTTTTAGTTAAACCTTGTCAGTTGGCTCGCTTACAACATGTGCTCAACGAATTTCGCAAGCGCTGGACTTCAACGGCAGGAGAATCATCTCTTTCCTCAAAGTCTTAAGTATTTTTCGGCGAAATATCATGTTTCCCCTTTTAACGGCTTGTCGGCAACTGCTTCGCTTATTTGGTCTGCTCCTCGTTCTAGTTAGTTGGGGATCGGCCAACGGCGCTCTTACCCCCCTGCGACTACAACTTAAGTGGCAGCATCAGTTCCAGTTTGCTGGTTACTACGCGGCCATTGAGCAGGGCTATTACCGCAATGTGGGGTTAGATGTCACTCTACTGGAGCCCACTGAGGGCGTTTCTGAGCTAGAGGCTGTGCTTACCGGTCGCGCTGAAGTCGGTATCCAAAATTCCGACTTGTTGCTGCACTGGGCTAGGGGGCGGCCAGTCGTTGCGTTGGCGACTATTTTTCAACATTCCCCTCAAGCATTAATGGCTATTCAAGGAAGGGGTATCGATAGTCTCCATGACATCATTGGTAAACAAATCTCCCTGGAGCCCAGTTCCGCTGAATTGATTGCTTACCTCAATGCCGAGGGAATTAATATCGATCAACTGAAAATTCAGGATTGCCCCCCTAGCGTTGCTGATTTAGTTGAAGAAAAAGTTGCCGCCATCTCTGTCTATTCAACAGATGAACCTTTTTTATTAGAAAAAGCTGGTATTCCTTATCAAATTTATTCTCCCCGAGCAGCAGGAATCGATTTTTACAGTGATATTTTATTTACCAGTCAAAATTATCTCACTAGCCATCCTCAGCAAATACGCCGTTTTATTGAAGCTAGTCTACAGGGATGGCGGTACGCGCTAAGAAATCAAAGTGAAATAGTGGAGCTAATCTTAAAAAAATATAGTCAACGCCATAGTCGTGAACATTTAGAATTTGAAGCCCACCACACCGAGCGACTAATATTGCCTGAAGTAGTAACAGTGGGTTTTATGAACCCAGGGCGCTGGCAACATATCGCGGAGACTTATAGGGGACTTGGTATGCTGTCCAGTGAGGTGAATCTGGACGGCTTTCTCTATAATCCAGATCCGCAGCTAGATTATGCGCGTCTTCGTCTGGTTTTAATGGTGTCCCTATTAGTTGGTTTGTTGGCCATCTTAGTAGGAGCTCACTACTGGCGACTATATTATAACCTCCGCCAAGAAGAAACTAAACGCCGAGCAACTCAATTGCAATTGA
>CAWUNB010000146.1:0-5546 GCA_963923745.1 uncultured Thiotrichales bacterium | reverse complement strand
TATCCCCCTAGCGCGGTAAAAGCGTGGGCTTGTATCAATGAGCAGGGATCTTACCCTCTTTCTTCCCACACCCCCGTTTATCCCACTCGAGTTAGTGGAGAGTGTGGGACTGTTCATGTTACTTTTTCCACGGGATACTGGACCAAGACTCCTTGGGAGACTCGAAACATTGCTAAAGCGGGTCTCACTGGTGTTGTTAAGAGCTGGTATTCACAGGAGTCGTTAAAGTTTATCCAGCGTTGGATCGGTGCAGCGCCATTGGGTACTGGCTTGGAAATTACCCCAACGACGAATCCTTTGCTGCTTAAGCCAGGTGATAAATTGGTGGTGTTAATTACCAATGATGGTAAACCTATTGCGGGAGTGCCTGTGGCCTATCGAGGGGATACTCGAGGAGTTTCTGGAATTGATGGGACGATAGCTATTCGATTACGTCAGAGCGGAATGCAATTATTAGAGGCAAGTTTGGAAATACCCTTAACGGATGGTAAAGCTGATGTAGCGATTCACGTAGCTACTAGCCAATTCTTTATTACTCCGTAAATGATTTTATGGTGAAGCATATTATGCCGCACTGGATTGGATTCGTTGTTTTATTGTTATTACAGGAAGTGGCTATACCCCATGAAGTAAAATGGGAACTGAGTTTCCAGCAAGCCACTGTTATTCAGTTACGTTACGGCAACGGCCAGCCTTTTGCTTTTGAGGCTTATGAACTATATCCATTAGGAAAAGAGCTCCCTGAACAAGTGGGACGAACAAACGCTCAGGGTCAATTGATTTTTATACCAGGATCGCAAACGGATTGGCGGCTAAAAGCTTATTCTGAGGATGGTCACGGTATAGATCACCTTTTGACGGTGGCTAATGAATCGTCACCAATAGTTTTAGCTACTATAAGTCCATTATCTCGTCCCTTATCGTTGCTTGTTGGTTTGAGTATTCTATTTGGCTTATTTGGTTTAGTGCAACTATTGTTCGCTCGTAAACAAACCAACAAATAAACCGGTAAATTTTATGAGGAAAATAATAAGCCTTGGATTTTTTTTACTCCCCCTGCCCGCTATCGCCCACCACGGCGTAGCCGGAGTTGGGGTAGCGGGTCTTAATGGCCCAGGAGCACCTATTGAATCCGCTGCTTCTAATGTTTTACCTGCTGGTAACATATTAGCCTACTATAAAATAGATGATGCTCAATTCGAAAAATACGATGGGTTTACACCAGAGGCTGATTATTCTCGATTTAATATATTTGGATTAGGTTATGGTTTCACTTCTTGGTTTTCTGCTTATACTTTTATACCCTATAATGAAAAAATAGATGAAGCCGGGGGTTTGAATTCACGAGGGATGGCTGATTTATCAGTGATGGGGCAAATCGGTTGGAAATATGATAATGGTTTTAAGCTGATTCCTGCCACGGAAAGTTTAGATGACTTAGAAGATTGGCACTTCTCCCTATTTGGTGGCACTACATTACCAACCGGTGAAGCAAATCATCGCCTAAGCAATAATTCTATTGACCCTAGTAAAGCGCTGGGTTTTGGTGAGTCGTCTTATTCTTTGGGGTTAACTGCTAGCAAAATGCTTACAGATAAGCTAACTTTTAATATAGAGTTTTCTGAATTGCATTTTCAGGAATACCGATATGCTGATAGCCAGCGTATGAAGTTTGGTACAGAAAATCGCTTTAATGCTGCAGTAACATATCGGACTTTGATTATTCCAGAGCACCTGTTTCGCCTTGATTCAATTTGTGAATTCCAATATCTGGCTATCGGTCGGGATCAGGCTAATAGTATTCCTCAATTAGCTACCGGTGGGAAAATCGGCTACATCATGCCTGGGATACGGGTTTATTGGCAAAATAAAAGTTTTGCTTTAGGTATTAAAAAGTCAGTATGGACCAATTTAAACGAAGGAGATCAACAGCAAGGAAGCGAAGGGAAAGAAAAGTACCGACTAATTTTTTCTGCTTCCCTGTTATTTTGACGGTTATGCACATACCTGACGGTTTTCTTTCTCCCGAGACTTACTTGTCGGGCTACGCCATTGCTGCTGGCGCTTGGCATTGGGCAGTAAAAGGAGTTCGGGATAGCCTAGATGAAACCACCGTACCTCGTTTAGCTACACTAACAGCCCTGGCCTACGGGTTGGGGTTAGTGATGATTCCCGTTCCCGGCGGCACCTCTGGTCATGGTTTGGGTATTGCCATTCTTGCACTGGTGTTTGGGGTACCTTCAGCCTTCTTAGCCTATAGCTTGGTGTTACTGCTCCAATCTCTGTTATTAGGAGCAGGGGGGATTACTGCGTTGGCAATCGACGCCCTGGCTATGGGATTGGTAGGTAGTGCAACAGCGGTGGGAGTACGTCGATTGCTACGGTCCTTAGGAGAGGACATTGCCATAGGGGTAGCCGGCTGGATGTCGGTGGTCACACCAGGGGTAGTTATTGCAGTAGTTTTGGGGATTCAACCCCACTTGGCCCATCAACCCGACGGTTCCCCATTGTTTTTTCCCTTTGGATTATCAGTAACCTTGCCAGCTGTACTAATACCCCACGCCATCATCGGAGTTGGAGAAGGCCTACTTACTGTCTTGGTGCTGCGGTATGTAAAAGCCCGTCATTGGTTATAGATATTCAGGGATATGGGCCATTACTTTGTGTAGCAGGGGAAGGTCTAGTTGGGCTTCAGCCATGAATGTGCCAGCATAGGCCTGCTCCTCTTGGCGCAGCTCATAGCAATTAGCGCCAGTGATATCCATCAGCACGGCTGGAATAGCAACTTCTTGGAATGCTTGCTGGCGTTTGATAAAAAACTGCTGGCAGCACATTCCCACATAACCAGGTATAGCCGTTGCCTGCATCTCCCCCAGGGTATGTCGCAGGTGTTCGTAGTTACCAATGGAGATTACTTTCATTCCCCGCTCCCGGGCTAAGTGGTAAGCATTGCCTACGTCGCAGCGCCCGCATTCTGCGCAGCCATCCCGATGACGCCAACTACACCAGGTTGGTTTGGCACAGTAGGGTACTAACATTACTCTGGCTTGAGCTAAGGTTTGTTGGGCGTTTCCTCCCAACACCATCAAGCGGTTAGCCTGTTCCCCTGTTAAGTCGAAAATTACCCGTTGATCCAGTCGAGCTAGGGCTAGGATGATCACTTGTCGCAGATCATCTTGAGTAAAACGCAACAATTTCACCGAGCGATGAAGCCAGTAGGCGGCGAGCTTCTCCTCACCTTGGGCCACAGGAATACCCGTTAGCCAATCCTCGAGTTGTTCAAATAACTCAGGAGGATCGACCACCACATCCCCTCCGAGGGCGGCTCGTTGAATATATTGTCCTGTGGGATCGAAACTGAAAGCTGCTCGTAGTAGTCCTCCTGGCGTTTTCCAGAGTGCTTCTGCACCAACACACCAAGCATCTTCAGGGGAGTCTTGGGTAACAGGGATAAGGGGGGGAGATACGCCCCATTCCCCCGGCGACTGTCCCAGAGCAGCGGCTAAACCTGAGGCAATACCTCGCTGTAACTCGGTCAAATTTAAGGCATCTTTCACTAATTCCCGTACCGTTATTAGCCGTTGCCGAGCACCGGCTAATCCAGTAGGAGAGAGTTTTTCAGTGGGTAAGCGCAGAGCAGTTAGCAACCGTTCTATGTCTACATCCATCAACACGACTCCGTGGAACAACCAACGCTGTCCCTGATGGGTGATAAAGCAGGTTGCTAATTTTCGCCCCTCTACTTCCACATCATTGGTACCACTGAATTGGCAGGGCAGACCTAATTCGGTTAAACCGGCAACTAATCCCTTGGTCAATCGCTCCAACCAATAGGAGAAATCCCGATCTAGTGGTTCAAGAGGGGAGGTGAATAGCAGACTAAAAGCCAGTTGGTTGGGATCATGGTAAAGGGCACCACCACCGGTGAATCGCCGCAATACCTGGATACCCTGGGCTTGGCAGTAATCCAGGCGGACTTCATGAAAAGTCCGTTGGTAGCGTCCTACCACCACAGCGGGCATCATCCGGTAAAAACGTAATGAATCCGTTACCACGGGTAATTCATAGAGCTGAGCAGAGTCGACAGCTAAATGGCTGGCAGCAGTGGCCAGACCACCCTCCAGCACAGAGAGCATTCTCAGCGTGCCGTGGTAGGGTAAGGAAGGATAGCGTCCTCCGTTTCATTGGCGGCAATCCCCGCTTGTCCGTGCCAATAACCAACGCAGCTACCCAAAGCTAGCTGGGCGTTAATAGCCTCAGCGGCTTGTTGAGGAGAACGCACTTCGTCAAGGGCTTCCCGTACTAACGTCACTAATTTTTCAGTACCCCGAGATTGGGGACTGATGCGCACCACATCCACTCCTAGGGTAGCCATATCCTCCAGCTCTCCAATCAAGTTATAGGTAAGAGCGGATTGAGTTTGTACTCCATTGAGTACCAAAAATGGCTGCTGTTCTCGGGAATAGAGGGCTAATCCATCAGGATAATCTAGACAGCGTAACTGGCAATCGTCCTTGGCCAGATTAAGGGAACGGGCAGTGAAACAACGGGCAGAAATGGATAGGGGCATCCGGCCCAAAGCATAAATTTCCGTTTCCAATCCCGCCGGACGAGAAGCCTGTAAATCGGCCAGGGTAGCTCGAGATAATTCCACCGGCATAACCCAGCGCTTTAATCCTAAGCTATGCATTAGCTGCAAACTGCGCTCGTTGTATAGATTGACCGTTGGGCCTGTCACAAAAGGGGCCCGTCCGGCCAATAGGTTAACGGCGGCCATATCATTAGCTTCTACCAGAAAGCGGCGGTTATCACACAGTCGTCGTAGTGTTAGTAGTTCGGATTCTGCCTCAATTAGCGACAGGGTAGACAACACCACTTCCTTACCGGCTGCCGCTAATTGTTCAGCGACTTCCAACCACTCTGGCACACTAAGGGCGCGACGCTTAGAGCATACCGTCTCTCCCAGATAAACAATATCTACGGGAAGTTTGGCAACTTGTTGATAGAACTGGAGCAGATTATCGTGGGACCAGTAATAGAGGACGGGGCCGAGGGAGAGCTTCATGGAGGTTGGGGAAAGTGAAAGAGGGGGAACGATATTACCACTCTCACTGGAAACTGGCCGGGTATGTGTAGAATGCGCCCCCTATCAAACAGCCCCATTTAGGATTCCTGTTATGCGACCCAGTGGCCGTGCCCCAGATCAACTACGCCCAGTGTGTTTTACCCGCCACTATACTCGTCACGCCGAAGGATCAGTGTTGGTGGAATTTGGTGATACCAAGGTACTCTGTACTGCGTCTTTGGAAGAGCGGGTACCGTCGTTTCTCAAAGGGAAAGGGCAGGGATGGATAACGGCAGAGTATGGCATGCTACCTCGATCTACCCATACTCGGACCAATCGGGAAGCTGCCAGCGGACGACAAGGGGGACGAACTCTAGAAATACAGCGGTTGGTGGGGCGTTCACTGCGGGCAGTAGTGGATCGAGTAGCTCTAGGAGAACGTACCGTCACAATAGACTGTGATGTGTTGCAGGCCGATGGA
>CAWUNB010000145.1:0-5603 GCA_963923745.1 uncultured Thiotrichales bacterium | reverse complement strand
GTAAGCAAAAATATTCTCCTGATGGATAACGCTACCCAGCAAAACGCTGCCCTCGTAGAGCAGGCAGCCGCTTCCGCTGAAATGTTGCGAGGACAAGCCGAGCGCCTATTAACTGGGGTCGCCCGCTTCAGCGTAGCTGGAGTGGGTTAGGAGCGACCTGATGGGAAGAGAAAAAGAGGCCACCACTGTTCTCCCATCCCGCGACGGAATGCGACAGTTCCCCCTTAGCGACGAAGAGTTCAATCGAGTTCGGGAGTTGGCTTACCAAATGGCGGGGATCAGCCTGGGCCCCCATAAACGAGATATGGTTTACAGCCGGTTAGTGCGACGGCTAAGGGCTCTGGGCATGGAATCGTTTCGGGATTACTTAGCGTTGGTGGAAAGAGGTGGGGGAGAAAAGCAGTCCTTCATTAACGCTCTAACCACCAATCTCACCTATTTTTTCCGCGAGGAGCACCATTTTCCCTTGCTGGTACGCCACGTCAAGGAGCGGGCTAGTCGGGGAGGGGGGGTACGTTTATGGAGTGCAGCGGCTTCTACTGGGGAGGAGCCCTACTCCATGGCTATGGCGGTGGTGGATGCCTTCGGCAGCATGTCTCCTCCAGTTCGCTTGCTGGCTACTGATCTGGATACCGACGTACTCAATCGTGCCCAAGCGGGGGTCTATCCCATGGAATCGGTGAATCGCTTGTCGCCGGAAATGCTGCGGCGCTTTTTTTTACGAGGTACTGGACGATTTAATGGTCAGGCTCGAGTTCGACCTGAATTACAACGGCTGATAACCTTCCGTTCCTTAAATCTTCTGGCTGATCGCTGGGAAGTGGAAGCGCCTGTAGATGCTATTTTCTGCCGTAACGTAATGATTTATTTTGATAAAGCGACTCAACGTCGAGTACTAGAGCGATTTACCGAAGTTTTAGCGCCAGATGGACTATTGTTCATGGGGCACGCAGAGAGTTTGCAACAAGCGAGTGATTTGGTACGCCCTTTGGGACAGACAGTTTATGCCTTAACTCCTCAGGCTGCTGCTCGAGCCGCAGGGCGGTATTCTGGCTAAATAACTCTTGGGACAGACTCCAACCTGGATGACTAAAAGCAGAGGCGGTAGGAGAACTGATGGATAATGCAGCATTGCAGCATCTGGCACCCCACCTCTATTTGGAACGCCAGTTCAATTTGCGGGCCGCTAAAATTCTTCCAGGGGAGTACTACGTTACTTCTCAAGAAATGGTGTTGGTGACGGTATTGGGTTCCTGCGTGGCGGCTTGTGTACGGGATCCCCTGCATAAAATTGGGGGAATGAACCATTTCATGCTGCCGGAACATGGAGGCGATCCGGATTCTCCGTTGTCCGTTTCAGCCCGTTATGGGGCTTATGCCATGGAAATTCTGATCAACCACCTCCTACAGATGGGGGCTAATCGGGGACGGCTGGAAGCAAAAGTATTCGGAGCGGGTCAAGTGCTCGCCGGGGCCACTGATGTAGGCATACGAAACACCGCTTTTGTGCTTCATTATCTGGAACGGGAGCGTATCCGCTTGGTAGCCCAGGATTTAGGGGGAACCCATGCCCGTAAGGTTTATTACTTCCCCGACAGCGGTCGAGTATTAGTGAGAGATCTTCGTCAGCATAGCGACAGTCTATTGAATCAGGAACGGGATTATGGTCGGACTATCGATAGTATGCCCGTCGCCGGTGATGCTGAGCTTTTCTAAATTTTGGATTCTCTTGGAATGACCATCAAAGTTTTAGTTGTCGATGATTCCGCTCTCATCCGGCAGATTCTTAGCGAAATCATTAATCAGGAAGCAGATATGGAAGTGGTGGGCACTGCTTCCGATCCATTACAAGCTCGAGAAAAAATTAAGGCATTATCCCCCGATGTCTTGACTTTGGACGTAGAAATGCCCCGGATGGATGGGTTGGAGTTTTTAGACCGCTTAATGCGGTTACGACCCATGCCGGTGGTAATGGTATCGTCCCTTACTGAACGAGACTCCGAAGTAACTTTTCGCGCACTTGAACTGGGAGCAGTGGAGGTTGTAGCTAAACCCCGTTTGGATATTCGTCGCGGGATGGGGGAGTACGCTCAGGAAATCACCGATAAAATTCGGGGGGCAGCGGCGGCTCGCCTCCGACCTCGGGTAACACCTCCTTCTAATTCTACCGCTACTCCCCCTCCGATTACTCCGGTAACCGGTTGGCGTAGTTCGGAGCGTGTTATTGTGGTGGGAGCCTCTACTGGAGGTACTGAGGCCATTAGAGCGGTTTTACAAGGCTTGCCGGCGGATGCTCCGGCAGTATTAGTCACCCAGCACATGCCAGCCGGTTTCACCCGTTCTTTCGCTGAGCGGCTGGATAGGTTGTGCCGTATTCGGGTTAAGGAAGCCAGCCACGGTGAACGGGCTATGCCAGGTCATGCCTACATCGCTCCAGGAGATGCTCATTTACTCGTGCAACGTTCCGGAGCAGATTACGTTTTAGCTTTAGACAGCGGTGCTCCGGTGAATCGTCATCGGCCATCAGTGGATGTGTTATTTCGCTCTGCGGCGGCCAGTGTAGGGCGCAATGCCGTTGGCGTTATTCTCACCGGTATGGGGCGAGATGGTGCGGCAGGGTTGTTAGAGCTAAAACAAAACGGTGCCCACACTTTTGCCCAAGATGAGGCAAGTTGTGTGGTCTATGGTATGCCTAAGGAGGCTGTGGCTTTGGGAGGGGTAGACGAGATAGTAACACTGTTGGAAATTCCTGCTAAGGTACTAAATTATTTAGCCCACAGTGGTGGGCGTCAGTTCCGTATTTGAGCTATAAATGCTTGTTTTCAATTGGAGATAAAGCCATGGCTATGCAAATAAGTAGTTCAATTACTGGTAATCACGCTAACCTTGCTTTAGGTGGGCGGTTTGATTTCAATGCGACTCGAGAATTTCGGGAAGCCTACGAGCAAATTTTAGCTCATAAAGATTTAGAAGCAATTAATGTAGATTTAGCTAATGTGGATTATTTAGATAGCTCTGCATTAGGAATGTTGTTGCTTTTTAAAGAAAAGGCAGGTCCTGGTGGGGTAAAATTAAGTCTGGTAAATAGTCGTGGTGGCGTGCGACAAATTTTAGAAGTAGCTAATTTCCATAAGCTGTTTACCGTAAGCTAATCAGTGGCTGGTAGCTAGGATACGCCGTGAAAATACTCATTGTTGACGATAACCGATTAAATATCACAATGACCTCCACCTATTGCCGGAATTGGGGGCATACGGTGGTCACGGCGATTAATGGTGCCGAAGCTGTTGAGCGCTATCTGGCAGATAAGCCTGATCTGATTTTAATGGACGTTATGATGCCAATCATGGATGGTTTTGAAGCAACTTCCCGTATTCGCTTACTATCTGAGCCTAACTGGGTGCCTATTATTTTATTAACAGCCCTGGATAATGACGAAGATTTAGTAAGAGGTGTAGCTTCAGGAGCAGATGATTACCTGACGAAACCCGTTAATTTTACTATTTTACGGGAAAAAATCAGGATTATGCAGCGGATTGCAACTATTCAGGGACAACTCACAGAAAGTTTGTCTCGCTTAGAAGATTACCGAGATAAAGCAGAAGAAGAACGGCATTTAGCGGCCCATGTTATGGATCGGATTGTCCGTTTTGGGCAAATCGATGATGATCTGGTGCACCATCATCTTATTCCAGCCCTTAATTTTAGTGGTGATGTTGTCGCTTGGGCCCGTACCCCAGGGGATGACCTCCATGTCTTATTAGGTGATGCAACAGGGCACGGGTTAGCTGCTGCCCTCAGTGTTATGCCTGTCACCGAAGTATTTTATGGTATGACGGCTAAGGGTTTTCCCATACCTCGTATCGCAGATGAAATCAATCGCAAGATACGGCGGTTAATGCCTAGGGAGCGTTTTGTCGCAGCAGTGTTGGCATCGGTGCAATTTGCTACCCGTACTATCCAAATATGGAATGGAGGATGTCCAGCTGCACTATTTTTAGATCAAAGCGGTGAAGTGATACGTACTTGGCCCTCTTTACATCCACCACTGGGTATTCTTCCTGAAGACGCTTTTAGTGCAGAAGTAGATGTTTACCAGTGGTCAGGAGAGGGACAATTATTGATGTGCTCCGATGGTCTATTAGAAGCAGAAGATCAAGATGGGGTTGCTTTTAGTTTATGGGGATTAGTAAACGCTCTAGAGGGAGTTAATTCTAACGGGCGGATAGAGCAAATATTGATGGCACTACACGCTCACTTAGCCGGTGGGGCGCAAGGGGATGATGTATCGCTGGTGACGGTCGATTGTCCTGACCGACATATACAATTGGCGGAAGCTCGTCCTTCTCAGAGGCGCTACGTCGGGGAAGCGGGTAGTTGGTGTTTGAAATTATGCTTAAGTCCCCACGAATTCCGGCAAATTGATGTGCTACCTTTCTTACTGGATTGGTGCCATCAAACAGGACTGGATGAGCATCGGCTATCTAAGCTCTTTGTAGTGATCGCAGAGCTTTATAACAACGCGCTAGATCATGGATTACTCCAGTTAGATTCTCGTTTAAAAGCTGGTATTGATGGTTTTGAACATTATATTCGCTTACGGGGAGAGCGATTGGCTCAATTACAAGAGGGACATATTACTTTAGAATTGTCTGTAGTAGAGTTTGATGAAGTACCTGCAATACGGGTTCAAGTAATAGATTCGGGTTCTGGTTTCGATCACACCGCAATTAGTAAGGGTCTTACTGATAGTGAACGTCCTTCGGGGCGCGGATTAGCGTTGATTCAGAATTTGTGTCGACAGGTCAGTTTTCAAAGAAATGGTAGCGATGTAACAGCGATTTTTCCCCTGGACTAGTTAACCTGGTATGAGCACTTTCGAGTGGACCAATCTATTCGAAACAGGCTTGGTTGAAATTGATGACCAGCATCGGCAGCTGATTGACTTAGTAAATACCCTTAATACAGATTCCTCAGCAATAACTCTAGCACAAACCGACACAGCGCTCGCCGCACTGGTGGAGTACGCAGGCTATCATTTTCATTATGAAGAATCCATGATGGTTGCAGAGGGTATACCCTCTGACCACTATGCTCATCACCAAGCCGAACATCACCGCTTCATTTCTCAAATTACTGCCTGGCTCAGTTATAGAAAAAATGGTGAATTAATTGATATAGAGCATTTATTTAATTTTCTCTCTAGTTGGTTGGTTTTTCATATTCTAGGAGAAGATTGGCGTATGGCTGGTAAGGTAAAATCTCTTAGAGCAGGAATAGTGGTTGGTAGCCATGAAATGGAAAATTTTTTTCAAGACCCAAGAATGGCTATTTTACTTAGTGCGGTTCAAAGGTTATATGGTGATTTGATAAAGAGGAATGATGATCTGCGTATTGCTAATAAATCTCTCTTAGAATTGAATGCTAGTTTAGAAGATCGAGTGACTGAGAGAACAGCAGTTTTGCTGAATGAACAATCAGAATTAACCAATCAAGCTTTTCAATTAATTAGTAGCCAATCGAAAATTCAATCTTTATTAAATCGAGCAGCAGAAGCCATCATTCTATTTGATCCCTGTCTCTTATACACATCTCCGAGCCCA
>CAWUNB010000144.1:0-5621 GCA_963923745.1 uncultured Thiotrichales bacterium | reverse complement strand
TTTATCAGCAATAACGGAGAGGATTCATGAGCAGAGTTGCAGTGGTAACCGGTGGTATAGGTGGTATCGGTACAGAGATTTGCAAGACTTTGGCCGCTCAAGGACGTCAGGTGGTTGCCACCGCCCATGTCGCCGAAGCCGACAAGATTAATTCGTGGAAAGAAGCCCGGAAAGCGGAAGGCTATGACATCGCGGTTTATACCGTGGATGTCTCTGACTTCGACTCCTGCAAAGCGATGATTGCTCAAGTGACGGCAGAAGTGGGTCCAGTCGATATCCTAGTCAATAATGCCGGTATTACTCGGGATACCACTCTGCGCAAGATGACGGTGGATCAGTGGTCAGCGGTGATTCGGACCAATCTGGACAGCGTTTTCAACATGACCAAGCCGGTGGTGGATGGTATGATGGACCGGGGTTTTGGCCGCATCATCAATATTTCATCTATCAACGGTCAAAAGGGCCAATTGGGTCAAACCAATTACTCTGCGGCTAAAGCCGGTATGCATGGTTTCACCATGGCCCTGGCTCAAGAAACGGCCCGTAAGGGTGTTACCGTTAATACCGTATCGCCCGGCTATATCGGAACGGAAATGGTTATGGCGGTACCCGAAGATGTGCGCAATAAGATTATTGCCCAGATTCCAGTAGGACGGTTAGGGAAGCCAGAAGAAATTGCCCGGTTAATCGCGTTTTTAACAGCGGATGATTCGGGTTTCATGACGGGCGCCGATTTCTCTATTAACGGCGGCCAGTATATGCACTGATGTGGACGGGGGCGGTCCCCCGCCCCCCTTTCTGAATCGAGCAGGCATGAGCGAACCACGCGTTATTAAAAAATACCCCAACCGTCGCCTCTATGATACGGCGGTGAGCAGCTACATCACGTTGGAAGATGTAAAGCGCTTAGTCATGGAAGGCGTAGAATTTAAAGTCATCGATGCTCGCAGCAATGAGGATATTAGTCGCAATATCTTGTTGCAAATTATTAGCGAACAGGAAGAGAAAGGCAGCCCTATTTTTACCACGCCCCTGTTAGAGCAAATTATTCGCTTCTATGGCGATACGCTGCAGGGTACGATGAGCGGTTATTTAGAACGCAGCCTTCATTTATTTGTAGAGCAGCAAACGGCTTTCCGCGACCAAATGAATAAACTGATGGGGGCTAATCCTATTGCCCTGATGAGTGAAATGGCCGATCGGAATTTGGCTGTGTGGCGTTCTATGCAAGAAAATTTTCTCGCTGGGATGGTGGGCCGTAAAGGCACTAACCCCGCTGAAAAAACGACGACAACCGAAGGCAAAAATAAGACTCCGTAGTGCGCTGATTGGGGGGGCCCTAGGGCTTCCCAGTCCCCCCATCTTAGAAGAGTTCTACGTCCCCACCGCTGGCTACACTGGTTTGAGTCGGTGCCTTGCTAGTCACCGAGGTGAAGCGCTGATGAGCCTGAGTTAACAGGAGCTCCAGCTGGTCGTTGCGGGCTTGTAAGCGTTGCAATCCATTGGTGTCCCCCCGCTCCAGATACAACTCCACGTAGCGTCCCAAGAAGTTTTCCAACTCTTCCGAATGGGCTCGGACCAGATCGATAACCTGGCGAACAATGTCCTCAAACTGGAGAGACATGATGCCGTCCATCACCAACTTATGAATTCGTTCGGAAATATAGGCAATACGGCGAGACTGGCCGGTCGCCCGATCATTGAGATCCTTCATTTCTGTCAGCATGTGACCCACATTGCTTTGGGAGCGGTGGCCCACTGACAAATCGGTAGTTGTGGCCTGCTCAACAGCGGTTCCCACATCGTCAATGGAGAACCTGATGTCGTTTAATAACGATCCTATCTGCTCACTGAAGGCATTAGTACGACGGGCTAAGCTACGGACCTCATCCGCAACCACCGCAAACCCTCGCCCCGCATCCCCAGCGCGAGCTGCCTCAATCGCGGCGTTAAGAGCTAATAAGTCAGTCTGGGAGGTAATCTGTTTTACATCTGCTAACAGCCGAGACACCGATTCCACCTGTCCGCGCATGAGGGTGAATTTCTGGGCAATTGCATCCCCTCCTGCCTTAAGATCCTCCACTGTTTGAACGAAGTCCTTAATGATGGTTTGAGTTTCTAAGGTGAAACGGGACAAACCGGCGGCCTGTTTTTCAGCATCGTTATTAGAGGCGATGGCTAGCAATTCTTCCACCAACTGGCGCAGCATCTCCCGTTGCCCCATGGTTTCCTGCTCTAAGCCGGTAAGGCTACCGGATAACTTACTGGCTGCACTATCCACCAGTCCTTGTGCTTGAGTCAGGGCGTTGCGTAGCTGTTTGAATTGCTCACCACTGTTGGCCAATACCTGACTGGAGAGCGTTTCGTTACGGGCCAACGCTTTTTCCAGTTCACCGCGAAATTGGGCCTGGCGCTCTCGCCAGGCTTGCCGTCCCTGTCGGCTAAGAACCACCGTGAGGATTCCCGCCAGTAGGGCACCCGCTGTGAAGTAGGGCGCAGCGTAAGTGGCAACGCCGAGTAGCTGACTAGCCAGAGAGGCTGTTAGTGACAGCAGTGCTAACCAAATAGACCAGTCATCGGGGCGTGAGGGCATGGAATCCACCTCGTGGGACATTACCAGATCTCCAAATCGGTTGTTTCTGCAACGCGGAACCGCCCTACCGTTCCTTGGAGCATATCCGCTAATGCCTCTAATTGGCGAGCTGCATCGGCTGCAGTACTCGCATCTTTGCTATTTTCTTGGGCAATGTTAGCAATCTGGGAGACGCGCCTAGCCACATCTGTAGCGGCAGCTAACTGCTCTGCGGTAGAAGTGGCAATATCGTCTAATCCCTTGCTGACAGCGACCACCGAATCACCCGCTGTTCTCAGTACCCCGGTTACCGTTACCAAGGATTGACGGCTATTAGCGATATGGGCCATGGCTTGATCGATAGCCTGGGTGACTTTGGTGGATTGGTCCCCTAAGGAGCGGGTAATGTTATCAATTTCATTGACCGAGGCAGCCGACTTCTCTGCCAGTTTACGTACTTCATCGGCTACTACGGCAAAGCCTCGCCCCGCTTCCCCCGCACGAGCTGCTTCAATTGCAGCATTAAGGGCTAGCAAGTTGGTTTGATCAGCAATACCCCTAACTTCACCGGTAATATGAGTAATGGCAGTAGCACTAGTAACAAATTGGCCTACTGAATTAGCAATCCCTCGCACATTATCTTCTACTACTCCCACGTCTTGCTCTAGCCGTTGCAAACTGGCGTTTCCTTCCTGGGAACGACGGAGACTTTCGTGGGATAGTCGACGCACATCCCCGGCATTATCGGCAACAGAACCAACGCTGACGGTAATTTCCTCAATAGTGGCTGCAACGGAAGAGGATGCATCGTTTTGTTTAGCAGAAGACTGCTCTAAATGAACCGAGCCACCAACTAATTTGTGGGCAGCACCAGTAAGCTCCGTAGCTGTGCGACTGGCCTGGTGAATCAAGTTACTAAAGCGGTCCATCATGCTATTGAAGACGCTGGCAGCGATACCAATTTCATCCTGACGTCCCACTTTCAGCCGACGTGTCAGATCCCCCTCTCCAGAGGCGATGATGCGCAAGCCTTCCACCATGTGTCCTAGAGGGGTAGTTACCGAGCGACGCACGAAAGACCAAATAAAAATAAGTAGGCCAGTACAAGCCATTAAAGCGATAACCAAGGAATGAAGTTCAGCCTGACGAAGTGCTTCATCGATCCGGGATAGTGAAATTTTCATACTAACGACACCCAACACCGCCCCTTCTGGGGTGTCGTGGCATTTCATGCAATCCTTGCCCAGATAGTTCTTAACATTTTTGGTGGGGCGAACGGCCAGCAGGTAAGAGCCATCTTGGTTCTGTTCTATTTGTACTACTGGCTGACCACTTTCAAGAACCTGTGCTTCCAATGGCGTAGGTTTAAGATCCTTTGCCCGCTTCTTGGCATCTTCTGCATCCCCCCCCAATCCCTCAAAAGCCAATTTACCGGGAACTGAGCGAAGATCTTTGATAACCGATAACTGTTTAAGTTGATCGGTTAACAACGCCCGTTTATCCCAAGTATCGGTGATCATCATGGCCGTCAAGCCAGCCATGGTAGCGTCGTGCATAGCCAGGGAAAAATCATTAGCTTGGTCGATGGCAGATTGGCGGTTCTGGTGGTTTTGCCAAAGCATGGCACCAACCCAGGCCACGACCAACATGAACCCAATGGCGACAGTTAGCCGCACCCAAATCTTGACAGTGGAGGATTTAGTCACGGGAGTCATCAGCGGTTGAGAATCCAACGAGCCACATCGCGAAGGATAGCGGGATCTTTGATATCAAGGGCTTTATGAGCTCCTTCGGTCCCATCAGTCAATTTAACGTTATCCGTGCTCTGCATAGCCTTAACCAATATAGCCTCTGCGTCTCCTTGCCCGGCTCGTTTGGTGGCAATCTGTTTGAGAGAGGGTCCCAGTTTCTCTTTTTCTGGAGCATGGCATTTAACGCAGTTGTGCTCTTTCAAGAGGGCTTTAGCAGCGTCATCGTCCATGGCGTAACCAATGGAATTGAAGAGAGCAAAACCAGAAGCCAGCAGAAATCCTACTAGAGTGCGCACGGTATCTACTCCACAATGCTGTTGGGGTTCGGCATTGTAGCGCCGTTTTCCCAGAAAATACCGGAAGATTCAGGAGTGAAGACTTTCCCGCAGTCGGGCGATGACCGATACGGTATCCGGGCGGACTCCACGCCATAGCCAAAAAGCCTCAGCGGCTTGTTCTACTAGCATACCGAGCCCGTCCGCTGTTCCTGCTGCCCCGTGGGCAGTAGCCCAAACTAAAAAGGGTGTTGGGGTAGCTCGGTACATTAAGTCGTAGCACCAGGCACCGGGTGCTAACAGATCATCAGGGAGGGGAGGAACTTCATTTTCTAAACTGGCGCTGGTGGCATTGATGACCAGATCAAACGACTGTCCCAGTAAATCGGAAAAACTACCGCCAGATAAGGGAACGGTAGCAAAGGGTTTAAAGGCTTCTACCAGTTCTTGAGCGCGATCGGGAGTACGATTAGCCAGTGTCAAAATAGCCGGATTAGTTGCTAGCAAAGGCCCTAAGATACCCCGAGCGGCACCACCAGCCCCTAACACCAGTAGTCGTCGTCCTGTTAGGGACAACCCCCAGTTTTGTATTAAATCTCGCTCCAAACCAACACCATCGGTGTTATCTCCGTAGCATCGATTGTTTCCTAGAGAAATCAGCGTATTGACTGCCCTGGCCTGGACGGCGCGAGGACTTAATTCGTTAGCCAGAGAAAAAGCTTCTTCCTTGAAGGGAACGGTAACATTAAGCCCTTTACCTCCCTGAGCCCAAAAGGCAGTCACGCTATCTGGGAAGAAACCGCGAGGAACTAATTGGGCCTGATAATCCAAATATTGGCCGGTTTCTTGAGCGAAAGCGGTATGAATAGCAGGAGACTTGCTGTGGCCAATGGGGTTGCCGAAAACGGCGTAGCGGTCAAGTTCGGGCATGGGGATCGCGGGAGTAGGGTAGGGAAGTAATGAATCATTGTTGGTTTTGTCAGTGTAACTACCTCTGATGGGAACAAAAAACCCCCGATACCG
>CAWUNB010000143.1:0-5639 GCA_963923745.1 uncultured Thiotrichales bacterium | reverse complement strand
ATCCTTTGTTAGCACTCGTGGCCGCTGGGGGGCTTTGGTTGTTTGCTATAGGCTACGGGCTTATTACTTCGGTCTTAATAGAATTGGCTCATGAGTTAGAACATATTCTTAAACTTATAATGATTCCTTTATATCTCGCTTCAGGTGTTATTTTTCCATTAGATCATATTCCTCCGCCATACCGAGATGTATTAATGTTTAATCCAATTGTCCATGGCCTGGAATCTGTTCGGATGGGATTTTCTTCCTACTACCATGCCGCTCCTGGTGTTAGTCTGGGTTATTTATATTCGTTTGCAGTGACTAGTATTTTCTTTGGGTTACTGTTGTATCGGCGCTTTGCGTTGTATTTGGTGATGCGATGATCGTTGTCGATGATATCCATAAGCGTTACAAAACGGAGCATGGCGTCGGGAAATGGATACTGCAAGGCATTAGTTTGACAATTCCACCTCGATTGAATGTTGGTTTAGTCGGTGGTAATGGTGTCGGGAAATCTACACTGCTACGCATTATTGGTGGCATCGATCCCCCAACAAAGGGGCGAGTTGAACGACGATGTCGGGTTTCTTGGCCTATGGGACAAGGTGGTTTAGAAGGTACCTTGACAGGTCGGCAGAATGCGAAGTTTGTTTGTCGTGTCCATGGTCATCAAGAAGATTTAGCAGATCGATTAGCTTTTATTTACGATTTTTCTGGGTTAGGCGATTTTTTTGATGAACCGATAAGCACTTATTCTTCTGGGATGCGATCCCGTTTGCAATTTGCTCTGTCATTGGCATTTGATTTTGACGTTTACATTTCTGATGAGGTCACTGCTGCAGGAGACGCTTCTTTCCGCAAAAAGGCAGCTGACGCATTTAAAAATATGGCAAATCGTGCTGGTCTGATTATGGTTGCCCATAGTGAAGGAACATTAAAGCAATTCTGCCAAGCCGGAATATGGATTAATGGAGGCAAGGCATATTGGTTTGATCAGATTGATGACGCTTTAAAAGCCTATAACAATAGTATTTCAAACAAATCCAAATAAAACATTTGCAGAGGCATTATGGGCTTGCCAACAAATTCAGATAGTGGGATCCAGTCACCCTTTTCTTTTGCCCTATTTCCAAGATTAATACGTTTAATATTAATTTTAGCTGTTTTAGGTATGATTTATTGGTTGGTGATCGCATCGGAGCGTTATGTTTCAGAGGCCAGTGTAATTATTCAAAAAACTGATACGGTGAGTGCGCCAGGCCCTGATATTCCGTTGATAATGGGTGCTGCTGGTCTCGGAGGAATTAATCGACCTGATCAACTGTTACTTCGTGAGTATTTACTCTCAGTGGATATGCTCAAGAAATTAGATGCTACTCTTGATCTGCGGTCCCATTATAGCGATCAACACTGGGATTTCGTTTCTCGTATGTGGTTTAAAAATATCTCGGTGGAGTGGTTTCACCGGTATTATCTATCTCGAGTTAGTGTCGATTATGATGATTTTGTCGGGGTACTCCGCATTAAGGCACAGGCTTATGATCCCAAACTCGCTCAAGAAATAACTTCCCTGCTTGTGCGGGAAGGTGAGAACTATATGAATCATATTGCCCATGAATTGGCTGAAGCTCAGGTGATGTTTTTAACAACTCAAGTAACTTTAGCCCAGCAGCGTTTATTACAAACAAGCCAGGATTTATTAAATTACCAGAACAAAAAAGGATTAGTATCTCCTCAAACAACGACTGAGAGTATTAGTACCATTATTGCTAAACTCGAGGGGCAGCGTTCTGAATTGCAAACTCAATTAGCTTCTTTGCCAAAAACCTTAATTAAAACTCATCCCAATATTTTGATGCTTAAACAAGCGATAGCCGCTGTCGAGCGACAAATAGCTCAGGAAGAAGCTAAATTAGCTTCCACTTCTGGGCAAACTCTCAATTATGCGGTAGAAGAATTTGAACGCTTAAAAATGGAAGTCTCTTTTACTCAAGATGTTTATAAAACAGCACTGGTTGGTTTAGAAAAGGGACGCATGGATGCTACTCGAACCCTTAAAAAGGTATCGATTATTCAAGCGCCTTCTTTTCCAGAGTACCCTATGGAACCGAGACGTATCTACAACGCCATTGTCACCTTGCTGCTGGCCGTCATGTTGGCGGGTATTGTGAAGCTGCTTGAGGGCATTGTCCGTGATCACGTAGATTAGTCGCGCTCAAATGAAAATACTCTTCGTCTTTGGAACGCGACCGGAAGCGGTGAAAATGGCCCCGCTGATCGCCGTACTCAAGGACACCCCGGGGATCGAGGTGAAAATTTGCGTGACAGCTCAGCATCGTCAGATGCTTGACTCAATGCTGGATTTTTTCCACATCCGTCCGGATTATGATCTGGATGTCATGGCCCCTGGTCAAACGTTGGCAGGTATGACCTGTATGGTACTGTCAAACCTCAATTCGGTTCTGGAGGAAGCTAACCCGGACTTAGTTTTAGTGCAGGGTGATACGTCAACCACTCTCGCCGCTGCCCTGTCTGCCCACTATCATCAAATTGATGTGGGCCATATCGAAGCCGGTCTCCGTACCGGAGACTTGTCCGCCCCTTGGCCGGAAGAGGCAAACCGGCGATTGACCAGTGTTTTGGCTAAATACCATTTTGCGCCAACATCCACCGCCCGGGATAATCTATTGCGGGAGGGTATTGCAGCGGCTGATATTCATGTCACTGGGAATACTGTTATTGATGCTTTGCTTGAAACAACGGCGCGGCTAAATAGGGATACTAGTTTGCGCTGTGAATTGGAAAGCCGCTTCAATTTTTTAAATTCTGATAAAAGATTGATTCTTGTTACTGGGCATCGTCGAGAAAATTTTGGCCCTGGTTTAGAAGCCATCTGTCGAGCCCTGATCGAAATTGCTCAACGGGGTGATGTGGAGATTGTTTACCCAGTACATCTAAATCCCCGGGTAAGGGAACCAGTTTATCGACTGCTTGGTGATGTTGCAGGAATATTTCTAATCGAGCCCCAAGATTATTTACCTTTTATTTATCTTATGGATCGATCGGTATTATTGATTACTGATTCTGGTGGAATTCAAGAAGAAGCCCCTGCGCTGGGTAAGCCAGTTCTCGTTACCCGGGAGATCACTGAGCGACCAGAAGCTGTAGCTGCGGGCACCATCAGACTCGTTGGTACTGACCAAAAAACTATCGTCATGGAAACCATGGGATTGCTTGACGATCCATCCGCTTATGCCACTATGGCTCGGGCAACCAATCCCTATGGTGACGGTAAAGCAGCACAGCGTATCCGTGATATTTTGGTGAGGGCATGTTGAATACGATTTCGATAATTGGGCTTGGCTATATCGGCTTACCCACAGCCACTTTACTTGCTTCTCGTAGGATACGAGTAATCGGTGTCGATATATCACCCTATGTTGTTGACACCATCAATCGCGGCAATATTCATATTATTGAACCTGAGTTAGATATTCTAGTTCAAGCGGCAGTGGGAGCCGGCTATTTGCGGGCGACAACTCAAGCAGAGCCTGCTGATGCTTTTCTTATCGCTGTTCCCACTCCCCTAACAACCGATCATAGACCTGATTTAAGCTATATTGAGTCAGCTGCTCGATCAATTGCCCCAGTTCTGGCTAAGGGAAATTTAATTATTCTCGAATCCACTTCCCCAGTTGGTACTACTGAGCAACTAGCTAATTGGTTGACGGAAATTCGACCAGACCTTAGTTTTCCTCAGCAGGCCGGTGATGAATCAGACATTCGTATTGCCTATTGCCCTGAACGAGTATTACCTGGTCATATCGTGCATGAGTTGGTTACTAATGATCGTGTTATTGGTGGAATAACTGCTAAATGTTCCGAAGCCGCTATTGCCGTCTATAAATTATTTGTTCAAGGAGAATGTGTTGTTACAAGTGTTCGTACAGCTGAAATGTGTAAGCTTACAGAAAATAGTTTTCGGGATGTTAATATCGCTTTTGCTAATGAGTTATCAGTTATTTGTGATAAACAAAATATTAATGTCTGGGAATTAATAAAACTCGCTAATCGACACCCACGTGTCAATATTTTACAACCTGGCTGTGGAGTAGGTGGTCACTGTATTGCCATTGATCCTTGGTTCATTGTTGAAGGTTCGCCAGAAGATGCAAAATTAATCCGTATCGCTCGAAATGTAAACGATGCTAAGCCTGACTGGGTTGTTAATAAAGTTAGCCAGACTATTGCAGAGTTAACTGCCACCGGTACTGCTGAAGAAGATATTCATATTGCATGTCTCGGTATTACCTTTAAACCGGATATTGATGATTTACGTGAAAGCCCAGCTTTAGAAATCGTGCAAACTTTACTACAACGCCCTGGAAGAAAAATTGCGATTGTTGAACCAAATCTCCAATTTTTGCCTGAAGATTTAAAAAATGATCGGACGATTTTACTGACGTTAAGTGAAGCAATTTCTTGGGCTAATATAATTGTTTTGCTTGTTGATCACAGCGAATTTAAGCGAGCAAAACTCAAATTAAATAATAGCCAACGGCTTATTGACACCCGTGGTATTTGGAAAGAAACAATATGACCAATCACGCAACCAATCAAACTAATATTGATTCTCGCCTCAAAGAAATTGAGGAAGAAAATGAATTATTACTTCTTCAATTTAGGCAAGCTCAAGAAGAATTGGAACGTTGTCATCTCATAAATCAACAATTAGAAAAAAATCAGGCCACAGCAGTACAATCTAGTACTACCATTTCTGGCTGGGTAGAGGATGAGTTACCCGATGTTTTGGCAGAAAACCAGCGTTTACTTGCTTTACTTGAAGCACAACAGAAGGTGTATCGACTTGAAACAGAAAACGCACTTAACAATAAATTAGGGAATATTTTAATTCAAGGAGTGGATTCACCTATTTCTTTTTTCTCTATCCCTGGGAAATTAGGAAAAATTTGGTTACAGTCAAGAAAACAATTACCTCCTAGTTCATTAGGAGGAAAAGATTTTGCGAAACTTATTGCGGCTTATAATGAAGGTGGTTTTACTTCAACTGAAAAATTGATGGCGGGAATTTCAATTTCACCTGCTATGCAAGCCAATGGTTATACCGTCTTGGCTAGGAAACTCATGACGAGTGATCCTATTAATGCGGCGGAAGCGGCTCGTCGGGCTTATACCCTTGATCCAAGACCTTATCGATTAAAATGGCTTGCTTTTAAGCTTCATGAAGCCGGTAATGTCGTTGAGGCAGAAGCCATCTTAGATGTTTTACCACCAGAAATATCATTTACTGATTCAGAAGCACGCCAGGCCAATCGATTACGTAAAGAAGCAAAACGTGCTCGGCAACGAGAGGCAAAACAAAAAACCGGTTTTTCTGAGCGTCGTGGTGAAATTGAAAAGCAGTTGACTAAATTGAAGCAGGAGCGAGATCGACAGACTAAATTACTTACTGACCGTGGTCGGGAAATAGAGTTATTAAAACAAGCAAAGGTAAAAGAATTAGAACTATTGAAACAAGCTAAAGAAAAAGAAATAGCTCTACTAAAGTTGGCCCAAGAAAAATTAACACAAGAAAGTTCAGTTTTAGCTGCGCAACAACTGTCTCTTATACACATCTGACGCTGCCGACGATACTC
>CAWUNB010000142.1:0-5657 GCA_963923745.1 uncultured Thiotrichales bacterium | reverse complement strand
GTGTATAAGAGACAGGACTCCCACGACCCCTCCTCCAGCGGCTTCCCCAGATCGTTCCCACCCTGAAGGACGTTAGTCATCGTTTCGGGCAGTCTCTATGGATACCGTTGCCTACCTAAACGCCGTCATTTTGGGGTTAGTAGAGGGCGTTACTGAGTTTTTGCCCATTTCCAGCACTGGACACCTGATCATCGCTGGCCACCTCCTGGGTTTCACAGGCCCTCGGGCGGATACTTTTGAGGTTTTCATCCAACTTGGTGCCATCTTGGCCGTTCTGTGGAACTACCATCAACGCCTGCGTCTTATTCCCCAAGCCTTCGCAGGCGTTCCCCAGGCTCGGCGTTTCATCATCAATTTGGCTGTCGCTTTGATGCCGGCAGCGGTGTTGGGATTGTTGCTCCATAAACTGATTAAGACCTACCTGTTCGGCCCAATCACTGTCGCCGTCGCCTTGGTGGTAGGGGGGGTGGTCATTCTTTGGGTAGAGCGACAAAACCATTCCGTCAAGGTGGAGACAGCGGATGACATGAGGTGGCACCATGCCCTGGCGGTGGGATTAGCGCAGTGTGCTGCTCTTTTTCCCGGAGTTTCACGGGCTGGGGCCACCATCATTGGTGGTGAACTGGTTGGACTCTCCCGGCGGGCAGCTACTGAGTTTTCGTTCTTTTTAGCCATCCCCACTATGTTTGCGGCAACTTTCTATGATCTGTACAAAAGCCGGGATTTCCTTGTTTGGTCAGACATACCCCTATTTGCTATAGGTTTTGTGGTGTCCTTCATTAGTGCCCTAGTGGTGGTTAGAGCATTGCTGGTCTTCGTAAGCCATCACTCTTTTGTTGCTTTTGGTTGGTACCGCATCCTCTTTGGTAGTTTTGTGCTGTTCTACGCTTGGCGCTGGCCGGGTTCTCTTGCCGGTTAATCTCCCCCCAAATTTTTCCCATTGAGGATGAGGCCCGTGGCCGGAACCCTGTATCTGCATTTAACTAACGCTGGCGACAGCCAATTTCTGTGGTTGACTGACGATGGTGTTAGCGGCCAGGGTTCCCTCCGAGAAGCGGCAGAGCAGGCTAACGGTCGCCGCTTGGTGGTGTTGGTTCCGGGAAGCCAAGTGTTATTGCTAGAAGCTCAAGTGCCCACCCGTAACCGGGAGCGGTTGCTCAAGGCTATTCCTTTTGCCCTTGAAGAACAGTTGACGGTGGATGTGGATACCCTTCACTTTGCTCTGGGGCGTTCCACCCCTGCCGGGATTGGCGTGGCTGTGGTAGCTCGATCAATCTTGGACGATTGGTTAGCTGTTTTGACGAGAGAAGGTTTGGCACCCCACGCCCTAGTTCCTGACATCTTGGCTCTTCCTTGGCAACCGGACTGTTGGACCCTGGTACGGGATACGACCGCAGCACTGCTACGTACCGGCCCTCAGGGGGGCATAGCCATAGAGGAAAGCTGGCTAACAGTGGCACTCGAGGCAACACTGGAACAAGCAGGTGGTTCCCCACCTAGGGAATTGCAGGTAATAGACAGCGTTCCTCAGTTACCGCCACTGCCAGAGTTAGGAGTAGCGGTAAGCTTATTCCCGGCTCCTGCCCATCCTCTAGAGCCCTTTGTGACAGGCTATCAGGAGGGGCAGTCTATTAATTTGTTGCAAGGTTCCTATAGCCGCCACGAACAGTTACATCGATTGTGGCGTCCCTGGCGGGCTGCTGCCGGGTTGTTGTTTGCCTTAGCAATTGTACAGTTAGCCGATCAAATAGTTGAATATCAACAACTTACTAATCAAGAGGCAGTACAGAAAACACAGTTAGCTCGTCTCTATACCGAAGCTTTTCCTGATGCTCGCAAAGTGGTGAACCCCCGAGCGCAAATGGAAACCCGGCTGAAGTCCTTGCGTAGTACTCCCCTTGGTGGCGGAGGAGAGAGCTTATTAGGGCTATTGGAGCGTAGCGCCCCGGTGTTGGCTCAAGCGGGTGGTACTGAGTTAAAAGCCCTACGTTATAAGGAAGGTGGGGTAGAGCTAGATCTTTCCTTGAAAAATCTCCAATTATTGGATCGACTGAAACAGCAGCTTACCGAAGCGGGACTGGCGGTAGAAATTCGTTCTGCTCGTGCTCAAGGAGATACCGTCGAGGGTCGTCTTCAACTACGCATCAGGACGTAGGCTATTTCAGTCCGCTATTACGGCTATTTGCCTGGCAAATAGTTAACAACGGTTTACTACGGGGAGGTGTTATGGCAGGACACAGTAAATGGGCCAATATTCAGCACCGTAAAGGGGCCCAGGATGCCAAGCGCGGCAAGATATTCACCAAATTAATCCGCGAGATTACGGTATCGGCCCGCATTAGTGGTGATCCTGGATCCAACCCTCGGTTGCGCTTGGCCATTGATAGAGCATTGGACCAAAACATGACCAGAGACACGATTGATCGGGCCATTAAGCGCGGATCGGGTGCCTTGGATGGGGATAACTACGAGGAAATCCGCTACGAAGGTTATGGACCGGGTGGGGTGGCGGTGATGGTGGATTGCATGACCGATAATCGGGTGCGTACGGTGGCAGATGTGCGTCACGCTTTTGCTAAATGTGGGGGTAACTTAGGCACTAATGGTTCAGTGGCCTACCTATTCACTAAGATTGGGTTGTTGGGTTTTCCTCCAGGAAGTAACGAAGATCAGGTTATGGAAGTAGCTCTGGAAGCTGGGGCTAATGATGTAGTGAGTAACGATGACGGATCGGTGGATGTTTACACCAGCCCAGAAGATTTTGCGGTGGTAAAAATCGCTATGGTGACCGCCGGGTTACAACCAGTGATGGCAGAAGTCACCATGAATGCCAGCACCGACGCCACTTTGACCGACCCTGAAGATGCTAAGCGTATGCTGCGTTTACAAGAGATGTTGGAGGATCTGGATGACGTGCAAAATGTCTATTCCAACGCTGACATCAGCGATGAGCTAATGGCCAGTCTAGGCTGATAGCAGTCGAAGTGACTACCCCAGGGGAGATACGTATTCTCGGTCTGGATCCGGGCTCTCGGATTACCGGTTTCGGTTTGGTGGATATGACCAATGGCCGGGGCCGTTACGTGGCTTCGGGAAGCATTCGTACCGGAAATGGTGGGCTACCAGAGCGCCTCCGAGTGCTGTTTGAGGGCGTATCGGAGGTAGTGCGGGTGTATAACCCGATGGAGTTGGCAATAGAGCAGATTTTTATGTACCGCAACGCTGACTCGGCCCTTAAATTGGGTCAAGCCCGAGGGGCGGCTCTGTGTGCTGCACTGGTTGCAGGACTACCGGTGGCTGAGTATATGCCAGCGGTAATTAAGCAAGCCGTGGTGGGTCGAGGGGATGCGACCAAAGCTCAAGTCCAGCACATGGTAAAAGCACTACTGGATTTGCCAGCAGCCCCAGGAGTGGACGCAGCGGATGCGTTAGCGGTGGCGTTGTGTCACATTCAAACCGGTCATAATCCCTTGAGTAGCGCGGGACCAACCAATCGGCGGCGAGGAGGCTGGCGATGATTAGTCGATTGCAGGGAACTTTAGTTGTGAAGCAACCGCCAGCTTTATTGGTGGATGTCCATGGGGTCGGTTACGAGCTGGAAGCCCCCATGAGTACCTTCTATCAGTTACCAGAATTGGGGGATTCCGTCACTCTTCATACCCATTTTGTGGTACGAGAAGACGCTCAACTACTGTACGGTTTTGCCACCCTCAAAGAACGATCGCTGTTTCGGGATCTCATTCGCGTCAATGGCGTGGGTCCCCGATTGGCCCTAACCATCTTATCGGGTATCGATGGAGATACCTTTGCTCGCAGTGTCCGGGAAGGCGATACCGGGAGCCTGGTACGGTTGCCGGGCATTGGCAAAAAAACCGCTGAACGGCTTATTGTGGAAATGCGGGATCGGTTAGGTCCCAACAGTGGTAGCAGCGATTTATTGAATCCCCCCATTGGTCGGCCACCTACTCAGGCAGATGACGCGATAGGGGCGTTGCTGGCCTTGGGCTATAAGCTACCGGAGGCTAACCGTATGGTTAACGCAGTGGCCAAGGAAGGTTTAAATACAGAAGAGATTATCAAGCGTGCCCTCCAATCTACCCTGCGACTAACCTGATCATCGGTACTATCCAGAAATACGGTGGTTGCACCGGAGTTTCTCCATGATTCAAACTGACCGTTTGGTCGCTTCTAAGACTACTCGAGAAGAAGAGGTGGTCGAGCGGGCTATTCGTCCCCAGAGTTTGGCGGAGTATGTGGGTCAACCAGCGGTGCGGGAACAAATGGAGATTTTTATCCCAGCTGCCCGGGCACGGCAGGAGGCATTGGATCACGTTTTGATCTTTGGTCCTCCTGGTTTGGGTAAAACTACTCTGGCCAGTATTATTGCCCGAGAACTGGGGGTGAATTTGCGTCACACTTCTGGACCCGTATTGGAACGTCCCGGTGATCTCGCGGCGTTGCTTACTAATCTAGAACCCCGGGATGTGTTGTTCGTAGACGAAATCCACCGACTCAGCCCGGTCGTGGAGGAAGTGCTTTACCCAGCGATGGAGGACTACCAGATCGATATCATGATCGGGGAAGGTCCAGCGGCCCGTTCCATTAAGCTAGATATTCCCCCATTTACCCTGGTGGGAGCCACTACGCGGGCCGGGTTGTTAACTTCGCCGTTGCGGGACCGATTTGGTATTGTGCAACGTCTTGAGTTCTATAACGTGGAAGATTTGACGGCTATCGTGACTCGAGCTGCTGGTATTCTGGGGGTTACTTTAGACAGCGAGGGGGCAGAACAAATTGCCCGTCGTTCTCGAGGAACGCCCCGTATTGCCAATCGGTTACTGCGCCGGGTACGGGATTATGCCCAAGTGAAAGCCAACGGGCAGATTACTCTGACGGTGGCTAGTCGTGCCTTAGATTTGTTAGAAGTGGATGAACAGGGATTCGACATGATGGATCGTAAGTTGCTGTTGGCTATCATCGAACGTTTCGACGGTGGGCCGGTGGGGGTGGATAACTTGGCAGCGGCCATCGGTGAAGAACGGGGTACCATTGAAGATGTGCTGGAGCCTTATTTGATCCAACAGGGTTATCTGATGCGCACTCCCCGGGGACGGGTAGCTACCCGCAGCGCTTACTTGCATTTTGGGTTAGCTCAGCCCCATCGTGGCGGAGAGCCTCTGGTGGACAATATGTTTGACGGAGATTGATGGCATGAGTGGCGTGCCGCCAGGGGATCCTGGTTTCATTTGGTCGGTACGGATTTACTACGAGGATACCGATGCGGGTGGTGTGGTGTACCACAGTAATTATTTGAAATTCATGGAGCGAGCTCGCACGGAATGGTTGCGGGCATTGGGTTTCGAGCAGGATGTGCTCGCTCGCCAGGAAGGCGTGTTGTTTGCGGTGCGTTCCCTGACGGTTGACTATCGGTCGCCTGCCCGTTTTAACGATTGCCTGGATGTAGTTTGCTGGCTAGTGGAACAGGGTGGGGCGAGTTTGGTATTTCACCAGGAAGTACGCCCAGAGAGGGAGGGGAAGTGTTTGTGTTCCGCTCGAGTCAAAGTGGCTTGTTTGGATGCTGGTACTTTACGTCCCCGTCCCATACCGAAATTAATTCTTGAGCAGATACATCCGAAGCTCACCAAGGAGGATGAGCG
>CAWUNB010000141.1:0-5661 GCA_963923745.1 uncultured Thiotrichales bacterium | reverse complement strand
CCTAATACTTCAACACAAGTTCTACGCCATACACATGAACTACCGCTCAGGGATGCCATGTCTCCATCCTCACTCAGCCCAACGGTTACATATTGCTGATGTCCCATTTCCATAGCTTGAAATTGCGTCAAAAAAGATATGTCTCTATTTTCATAACCAATACCCGTTTGTAAAAAACCTAGTTGAGGATCCTTAAAACAAGGAATGGTTTTCAATAAAAATTCTTCTGGAGGAATAAAATCTGCGTCAAAAATAGCAAAAAATTCTCCTGAAGATTTTCGAATACCATTACTTAAATTTCCTGCTTTATAACCTGCTCGATTTTTTCGTTGAATAAATCGAATATTAATACCTTGTTGGGTATATTGATTGACTTTAGCCCGGGCTAATTTAGAGGTAACATCAGAAGAATCATCAAGCACCAAAATTTCTAATGCCTGTGACGGATAACATAAACGACAAACGGCATCAATTAATCGCTCTACTACAGTAGATTCATTACAAATCGGGAGCAGCACACTAACGGGAGGAGTAAAATTATTATCTATCTCACTAGAGTTAATTTCACTTAATTTACGCCGTTCTACTTGATGAGAAATGAATAATACACGCAATTCAAGCAACACATATAATGCAAAATAAAGCACTATCAAAGAAAATAAAATTTGAGCAAAATAAGAAAGTAACATTGGAGTCTGCCCCTAATGCCTAGTCACTCGCCATCGTGGCTCGCTCCTAGGCATTGCCGAAGAAGCGGTTCGCGTTTCACGGGACGCCCGCATTTCGGCGACGCCATCGTCGCCGGCGCGTCCTCCCTGCTCATCACTTTCGGGCCTACTGCCCGTAGCCAACGCTAAAATATTTCGGGCGGCGTTGGTATCTCGATCACGAAGAGCCTCGCAATTAGGACAAGTCCAAGCTCTAATTGACAACGCCATTTCATTCATTAAGTGGCCACATTCGGAGCAGAATTTACTGGTGAGCGCGGGTTGGTCGATAACAATTACCTTTCGACCAATGGGACCGCCATCGCAGACAAGCTTTCCAAACCAAACGTGCTGTACCAAAATAGCTTGGCAGCACTTTTAATTGGTCTTTGATTGGATATATTCTTAATCTGTAGGCGCATTCCATCTTATTATTTTACCCCATTAGGGCTTTGTTTTCGATGGCTTACCTTGGAATACCAGCTCCCCGTGAAATTGCGAACCACAACAGATGGGGCGGACAACCTCCCACATCGGCCCATCCGCCCGCTCCGCTATGCAACCGGGCACGGGGCTCGCTCACCATCCTTGGCGAGCTTCGTTTGAAGACCGAACATCGTACTGATCCGCTATAATCCGCCGTCATTGTGTGCCCTCCAGCTCTCGGTCTTATCCACCCATGCTCCCTGCCGCTCCCCTCCGTATCCTAATCTCCGTGGCGGCAGCTGTTGGCCTGTTGCTACTCATCGGCTTGCTGCTGCTGTTCACTGACTGGGCCCTGTCGGTCTGGGCTCGCTTACAAGCAGCCCCTGTCTGGTTCATTGCCCTCTATGGCACTCTGATAACTGGGCTCACCGGTAGCGGCGGCTGGGTGGTGTACCGTTTGGCCAAACCTCACCGCAAACGAGGGAAACGGGCCGCCATCTCCCGTCCTCCCACAGAAGAAGAATTGGAGCACCGTCTCGCCAAGGGTGAACAGGCGGGCTTGGATGTGGCGGCTATTCGCCGCGAGTTACAGGAACTGAAACAACGTCGAGCGGCAGGTGAGATCCACGTTGCTTTGTTTGGAGAAATCAGTAGTGGCAAGTCCTCCATGGTACGTAGTCTCCTGCCAGGGGTCGAGGTAGAAGTTTCTCCGAAAGGGGGGACAACCCGCCAAGTCGAGCGTTATGTTTGGACTAGCCCCGCTGGAGACCGGCTAATTCTCACCGACTTGCCCGGTCTGAATGAAGCTGGAGGTCAATTAGATGATCTAGCGCGGGAAGAAGCGTTGCGGGCCCATGTTGTCATTTATGTTTGCGATGGCGATTTAACCCGAGATCAACATCAAGAGCTACAAGGGCTAAAGGAGCTGGATAAGCCCATCATCGTTGCTTTAAATAAGATTGATCTATACACACCTGAAGAATTGACTGCTATTCGCCAGCGATTGGCGGAACGTCTAGCCGGTATGACTCGCCTCGAGGTGGTAGCTATTAGCTCTGGGGGAAGTCAAGAAGTCTTTCGAGTTTATCCCGATGGCCGCCAAGAGCGGGGGGTGCGGCAGTTGCCACCCCGAGTTGATCATTTGGCATTGGCCCTGCAACGGCAAGTAGACGAAGATCCGACGACGTTAGAAAAGTTGCGTGATTCCACAGTATTTGTGTTGGCTGGCCGAAAATTAGATGAAGTATTGGCCGCTAATCGCCGCCAAAAATCTGAAGAATTGATTACTCAATATGCCCGTAAAGCGGTGGTAGGGGCTATGGCAGCAGTAGCTCCTGGCACTGATTTACTCATTCAGGGTTATTTGGGTATCAATTTAATTAAAGAACTTTGTGCCCTTCATGAGGTTCCAGCGCGAGAAATTGAAATCCAGCGTTTGCTCGAGATGTCCGGTCGTCATGTTGGTAAAACTTTACCCCTGATGTTGGCAGTAATAGGAAATGGCCTGAAAGCATTTCCCGGAATAGGTACACTGGCTGGCGGAGTGTTACATGCTGTTGCCTATGGTTTAGTGTTTGATAGTCTGGGGCACGCCCTGGCCCATACATTAGAGAATCGAGGTGAATTGGCAGCCGCCCCCACCTTATTGTTATTTGAAGAAAAGTTAGGTGAAGAAGTGGAATCCCGCGCTAAGAAGTTAGCCCGCATGGCCCTCACTGGTACCCTACAGAGCAATAATAATCAACAAGCTAACTCGCCCGCTTCTCGGGGACGGGGTTGAGGTGCGGATGAAAAGTCGACGACGCAGTAAATCTCAACACGTATTAGCTGCCAGCCGCCGATTGGCCAAAGGGGCCCTTGCTGCCAGCCGCAACGCTCTACAATCATTGGAAAGTCGTTTAACTAGGGCTGGAGAAGAACAGCCTGCTGAAACACTTGTCACAGGTGATGATCATTTAGCATTAGCTCGGACCAGTTTACGGGATTTAATTTACGACGATCGAGTTCCTCCGGAAGTACGAGAATCTCTCGCCACAGATTATCAACAAGTAGAGGCTATGCTCGATAAATTGGAGCATGGTCATGTTCATATTGCAGCATTTGGTCGAGTTAGCGTAGGAAAATCAGCACTGCTCAATGCGCTATTGGAAGAAGGCCGTTTTCGCACTAGCCCTCTCCATGGTGAAACCCGAGCTACGGCTATGGCCGCATGGGATGAATATCGCACCGGAGGAGTATTTTTAATTGATACCCCTGGTATTAATGAAGTCGATGGTGAAACCCGAGAACGATTAGCCCATGAGGTAGCCAGTCGTGCTGACTTAGTATTATTCGTAGTAGATGGTGATGTTACTGAAACAGAATTGATTGCTCTGCGGATAGTGGCTAGCCAAAATCGCCCAGTAATTTTAGTTTTTAATAAAACTGATCGCTATACCACCGCTGAACGGGAGTTGTTATTAACTACCTTAGCGGAACGCACTGCTGGTTTGGTACGCCCTGAGTACTTGGTGCCCGCTGCAGCAGCGCCCAGTGAACGAATTTATATTCAGATCGACGAACAGGGAAGAGAAACTGAAAGTCGGCGGAAACCAGCTCCTGATGTGACTTTGCTGCGGGAACGGTTGTGGGCATTACTGGAGGCTGAAGGCAAAACGCTAGCGGCTCTGAACGCTGGGTTATTTGCAGGGCGGCTATCCGATCAGGTGGCTGCCCGTATCCTGGAAGCCAAACGATTGTTGGCAGAACGAGTGGTGCGGACTTACTGTCTGACCAAAGGGGTGGCTGTGGCCCTTAATCCAGTACCGGTGGCAGATTTGGTGGCTGCTGCGGTGGTGGATGGTTCCTTGATTCTCCATCTCTCCACCCTCTATGGTTTACCCATGAGTCGGAGTGAGGCTGGGGGGTTAATTCGTACCATTATTGGCCAGATGGTATTGCTAATGGGTTCAGTGTGGACTCTCCATTTAGTATCTTCCCTGTTGAAGGCTGGTACTTCAGGAGTTTCCACTGCTTTGACAGCCGCGACCCAAGGAGCCGTGGGTTATTACTCCACTTACATCATCGGTCAAGCGGCGGAGCGTTATTTCGCTCAAGGTCGCTCGTGGGGTGATGGGGGGCCTAAACAAGTGGTGGAGGAAATTTTGGCCAGTTTGGATCGGGATTCCCTGATCGCCCAAGCCCGAGCCGATATCTTGGCTCGGTTGCGTACTTCCGAAGCAGCACCTAAGTAGCCATGGAATCGGTGGATTTTCTATCTTCTCCCCTTGCTCCCAGCGAGGTGGTATTGCTCCACGGACCTCAATTCGCTCCCCCAACGGAACCCGGGGGGAGGACGGCCCCTTTTCTTGATATGCCAGCTATCTCACTCCCTTCTTTAGGGGAGTCTCTGCTGGCCGCTGCCCTATTAGCAGGTGAACAAGCCGGCACTCTTGTTATAACCCAAGGAAAACGTCGAATTTTACTGGGGTTATTTCATCGTCCCACCCTATATCTCCAGCTCGGGGGAACCAGTGGAGCTTGGCCAGCCCACAGTTTGGAAGCCCAGCTCCATCGGCAATTGAGCCGTGGGGTTACCACCCCGATAGCGCTCCTACCTTTGCTCAAAGGTTGGCAACTACCAGCAGCCAGTTGGCTGGGGGTCATTGAAGGAATTCAACAGGGACTAACGGCCCGGGGGTTATTGCAATTAACCCAAACCCGTCGCCCAGGAATGCCAGCACAACGGAGCTATCTTATCCCCTCCCCTACTCGAGCTCTGGCAAGTAACGCCCCTTGGCCTGCTCTCCAGACACTATTGACCCGTTGCCAACAAGATCGACCAGACTTATGGGGGCAGTTAATGGTTTCCCTGCACCAGCTTTTCGCGGCTAAAGGGTAGAGTTTTAATGAAATTATCCGATGTTGATATTTTGCAGCGATTGGCTCAAGGGGAAATAACCATTGATCCCCCCGTTTCCTCGGAACAAATGGGTTCTTTTTCTGTTGATCTGCGCTTAGCCAATCAATTCCGCATTTTTGACCACACCACTGTGCCCTATATTGACCTGGGATCCCCTGATGGGATTCATGCCATGTCAGCGGATTTGATGCGGAAAATCGAAATTGCCCCTGGAGAATCGTTTTATCTGCAACCAGGAGAATTGGCCCTAGGTGTTACTTTGGAGCGGGTGACGTTGCCTGCCCATATTGCCGGCTGGCTGGATGGCCGGAGCAGTTTGGCACGGGTAGGTCTGATGGTCCATCTCACCGCCCATACCATTGACCCCGGCTGGGATGGGCGCATCACTTTGGAATTTTTCAACAGCGGTCGGGTACCCCTAGCGCTGCGCCCAGGAATGCGAATTTGTGCCGTAAGCTTTGAGCCCCTTAGCTCCCCTACTAGTCGCCCGTATCGTTCTAAGCAAGGTGCTAAATACGCTGGACAAGATAGCCCACTACCTAGTCGGATTCATCGGGAGGAGTAGATTAGGTTCCAGATACCAACAACAAACCAATACCCGCGAATAATCCAAGAAAAAAACCATGT
>CAWUNB010000140.1:0-5762 GCA_963923745.1 uncultured Thiotrichales bacterium | reverse complement strand
GAGTATGACCAAGCTCCCGTTCAACCTCTCCGACCTGCTGCGCCAGCGCACCGTTTAGCAATAAATACTCCACTGGTCTAGGAGGGCGATGGCCAATCGCACCATTTCCGGCAGACCAGCCGCTACGGCGGGCGTAGGAACTTCCCCCCACCCTAGAGCCTGGGGTTGAATGCCAATCAGGGCCCGCTTGACGGGAAGACGTTCCGTGAGACGGACCATATCCATTAAGTCGGTAATGCCCACTTCATGGACGCTGCGGCGAGGGCGGCCCAGGAAGCGATCCATCTCCTCCCCCACGAATAGGTTCACTGTACCGGGTGGGGCATCCAATTGGGCTGCGTCCAGCACAATTAAGTGATTAGCCTCTTCAATGGCCGCTGCTAGGGTAAAGCTCAAGGTACCCCCATCCAGATACTCCACATCAGGTGTTTCGGGACGCTGCTGGCGCAATAGATTAAGAGCGTGAATACCCGCTCCCTCATCAGAGAGCAGGCTATTGCCAATAGCAAGAATTAATGTTTTATTAATCACTAGCAGTTGTCCAATTAATTATAACTAACTGAATATATTGGAGATAAATGTACCAAATAGTGTTTCTTTGGTTCCTGATAATTTTTTTGATTACCATTCCAGCCGCTGCTGCTCCTGGCATATTGGCCGACAGTCCCTTAGCGATAACACGCCAGGCTCCTCCCACCATATTGGCTTGGATTGACAACAGCCCACCTAATATCCCCCTAGCCCAACGTTTGCTGGAGGATTTGCTTTATCAGCCGGGAGGATTGGCCGATGGTACTGCCCTGGCTTTGACAACATCCAATTCTCGAGGGGAAGGGATCACTGTCACCCAACTGGCTGAGCCGCTGGATGAAAAACGGCGAACGGTGTTACAGCGCACGGTTAGTCAGTTGGTTCCTGCTACCAATCCAGGGCCTATTCCAGCAGAAGCCTTGCAAGATTTAGGACGCTACCTAGTGGAAGGTGTTAACCAAGCCATCACCCTAGTTCCTGGTAGCGATATTTCCCCAGCCTATACTTTATTCGACCATGCACCGTCTTACCCTGCGTCTGCCAGCTCCCCAGTTCGCTATACCTGCGGTAAACATTTTGCCCTGCTAATTAGTGGCGGCTACCAGGGTAACAGGCAGGATGACCGGCCAACCAGTACCGCACTACGGGATTATGCACAACGCTACCGAGCTTCCCCTGGTGGTCCCTGGTTAGATGACATCGCTTGGGCCTTGGCCCAGCTAGATCTACGGCCTGATCTGTCAGGAACGCTGGCACCTCTTGAACTTATTCCCTTAGGAGTGGATACCGCAGCTCAATCAGATGGTACCTTGCAACAGGCTTTGGGGCCAAAAGGCGGTTACTTCGCAGAGTCCAGTAATGGGGCATCATCAACTAGCTCAGCCAGTGGAGCCGTTCTCGCCCGTCTCTACCAGGATAGCCATGATACTCGATCAACTGGCTGGTATAGCTTGGCTACGCCACTGTTTGCTTTTACGCTGGGAGCAGATCTTGCGACCTTGTCCGATGCTCAACTCGCCCGTTATCTGGTGATTCGCCCATTTTTTAATCCCAGTACTTGGCAAGGTGATCTCAAAGCTTATCCTCTCCAACGGGATGGTCGTATTTCCACTGCTTCCCTCTACAGCGCCACCCAGTACCTGGATCAAACCGATCCTAGTCTTCCTGGACAGCGTCACCTCTACACCTACCAACGCAGGCTCGGTAGCCCCGCCCAAGCCGTTCCATTTCGTTGGGAAAACTTGACACTTTTTCAGCAGCAGGACCTGAGTACCAGTCCTAGTGGCGTGTTGGATGGTAATGGCCCTAACCGCCTTGCTACCTTGCGAGGAGAAAATTCTCAGCGCCTTAGTCGGTTAGGAGACATGGTGAATTCTGATCCGATATTCACCGGTTCCCCCAGCATCAGTTATCCCACTACCCCACCTTTTCCTCCCACTCGTCCAGATAAAGGTGCCGGATTGGTTTATGTAGGAGCCAACGACGGTTGGTTTCATGCTTTTGACCTTGCCCTCCCTCGACCGGCGGGCCGGACCTTGCCACTGCTGGGAGAAGTATTTGGCTATTTGCCAGAAGCTCTCTACGCCACTGAGGCGCGTCGGGGACTCCATCACCTTACCGACCCGACTTATCCTCGCCATCATCGCTTCTATGTGGATGGTAGTCCTGGCGCTGGACCTGCCTACCTGGCTGGTCGCTGGACCTGGGTAGTGGCGAGCGGTTTAGGAAATGGGGGAACTGGATTGTTTGCCTTGGATGACACAGGAGTAGCGGCTGGCTTAACTGATCCCACGGCTCAGGCTGTTCTGTGGGAATTCAATGCCACTGATCATCCAGATATTGGCCATATCCATGGTCCTCCGAGCATTGTCCCTCTGTGCAAAACAGCCCGCCAGATCGGTCATTGTCCTCTTGGTCAGTTGGGTTGGTTTGTTGTTACCGGAAATGGTTATAACCCTGAACTCCATTGGGGTAATCCTACTCGAGGACAGGCCGGGTTGGTGCTGCTAGACATTCAAGGAGGTGCTGATGGTGAGTGGAGTCCAGAAGACTACCGATTCGTTGCCACCGGAGTGGGACAAGTAGTGGCTAACGATTGCCATCACCCCCACAGCCAGTGTAACGGTCTCTCCACGCCTGTGGTGGTAGACGTAGACGGAGATAGTGTCGGCGATTTAGCCTACGCAGGCGACGTTCAGGGCAATCTGTGGGCTTTCGATCTGCGGGATACCCGCAGCCCACCGCCTCCTCGTCGGCTTTTCATCGGTGATTACCGTCACCCCTTGATTCAACGCCCAGAAGCGGTTCTTAACTGGCAAAACACGGCAGCGCCTACCCTAGATCAACCCAACCTACTGGTCCTATTTGCCAGCGGTCAATATTTGACTGCTTTGGATAAAACAGATCGAGTTCCCCAGGCCCTCTATCAACTATGGGATCATGGCCAGACCGAGCCAATTTATGCCGATCAGCTTCCCAGCGTCCTTCTTACTACCACCATGAAAGGGCGGGTGTTGAACGAAAGTTTTGTTAGTTACCAGGGGGATAAGCCAGATCCTGGTTGTCGTGTCGTGCTATCACCAGGAGAGCGAGTGATCCGTCCCCCAACTTTGCGGGGTGATGAAGTTTATTTCACTACGCTGATACCCGCAGATAGTCAGACCGGTCAGTATTGCGGTTTTGATGTGGAAGATAGCATCAGTAACGTTATTGCTATCCACCAAGGAACTTGTGGTTCCCCAAGCCCGCAGTTTGACTTGAACCATAACAACTTTTGGCACGATGATCCCAATGAGTCGAGTAAAGACTTACCGGTGGATCTACCCCTCATTAGTGGGTTCACTGGAGTACAACTACTGAATAATCAGTTAGTTAATGCTGCTAGTACCGAAGCTGGTATCATTCAACAGACACCAGTGGCCTTGATTCCAGGGGATAAAAATGGGGTTTATTCGTGGCGAGAGATAGAGATAAAGGAGCGGCTCAGGCAATGAATCGACCAGTGGGTCCATTGACAATTTGTTCCTCACCTTGCTATGTTTGTCAATCTTTGGCGTGCACGTCACCAATCTGTGGTGCGTATAAAGCCTCCAATAGGTAAAAATCCAGAGTCGGAGATAGTCGTTCATGGCAACAACTAATCAGTTGGTGCGTAAGCCACGGGTGCGGGTGAGTTACAAGAGCAGCGTGCCAGCTCTGGACAGTTGCCCCCAGAAACGTGGTGTATGTACCCGTGTTTACACCACCACACCTAAAAAGCCCAATTCAGCCCTACGTAAGGTCGCCCGTGTCCGTTTGACCAACGGCATGGAAGTGACTACCTACATCGGCGGTGAAGGTCATAACCTCCAAGAACACTCTGTCGTTCTTATTCGCGGGGGACGTGTGAAGGATTTGCCCGGTGTGCGCTACCACGTGGTGCGCGGTTGCTTGGATACCTCTGGGGTTACCAAGCGGCGGCAGGGGCGGTCCAAGTATGGGGCAAAGAGACCTAAGTCTTAAGTTTGGCTTGGAATATTTTCATCTCCGAGCGATTCCTGTCCTAAAACGTTCAATTTAGCGTAGTGGTTGGGTAGAGATCATGCCAAGAAGAAGAGTTGCGGAAAAACGGGTTATCCTGCCCGATCCGAAGTACGGAAATGAAACCCTGGCTAAGTTCATTAATGTCGTAATGAAAAGCGGCAAGAAGTCAGTGGCGGAACAAATCGTTTACGGTGCGTTGGATCACATTCAAGGTAAGCGTAGCAGCGATCCCCTCGATATTTTTGCTAAGGCGCTGGATAACGTCCGTCCCGTAGTGGAAGTTAAATCAAGACGGGTGGGTGGTGCGACCTATCAAGTACCGGTGGAAGTGCGGGCCGTTCGGCGCACGGCCTTGGCTATGCGCTGGTTGGTAGATGCGGCGCGGAAGCGGGGCGAAAAGTCCATGGGGATGCGCCTAGCAGGCGAGCTGATGGATGCTTTCGAAGGCAAGGGGTCTGCCGTGAAGAAGCGTGAAGATACTCACCGTATGGCGGACGCTAATAAGGCTTTCGCCCATTATCGTTGGTAAGTATTTAGGCCCGGCGATAGCCGGGCTTATACAGTCGATTGCGCCTAGCAGATAGCACCTGGAGCGAAGGGTCATACAGGCCCGCTCTGGTGTTTTGGCGCTTATAAAGTAACCATGCAGGCTGACTAACAAGAGGTTTTTTGTCGTGGCACGCAAGACGCCCATCGAGAGATACAGGAACATCGGCATCATGGCCCATATTGATGCCGGCAAAACGACGACGACCGAGCGGGTTCTTTTCTATACCGGCGTCTCTCACAAGATGGGGGAAGTGCACGACGGTGCAGCCACCATGGATTGGATGGTTCAGGAGCAGGAGCGGGGTATCACCATTACCTCTGCGGCGACCACTTGCTTCTGGAGTGGTATGCGCAAGCAGTTCCCTGAGCACCGGGTCAATATTATTGATACGCCGGGGCACGTAGATTTCACCATTGAGGTAGAGCGCTCTCTGCGGGTGTTAGATGGTGCTTGCGCTTTGTTCTGCGCGGTAGGTGGCGTGGAGCCCCAATCGGAGACGGTCTGGCGTCAGGCGAATAAGTATGGTGTTCCTCGGCTGGCCTTCGTAAATAAGATGGACCGAGCAGGGGCTAATTTCTTGCGGGTCGTAGAGCAAATCAAGAGTCGGCTGGGTGCTACCCCTGTGCCTCTTCAGTTGCCTATCGGCGCGGAAGACACCTTCAAAGGAATCGTTGATCTGCTGTCCATGAAGGCCATCTACTGGGACGATTCCAGTCAGGGGATGGTTTACACCGAGGATAGCATTCCCGCTGAGATGGTTTCTCTCTGTACCGATTGGCACGATAAATTGTTGGAAGCCGCCGCTGAGTCTAGCGATGAGTTGATGGAGAAATACCTGGAGGGTGGCGAACTGACTGTTGAGGAAATCAAGGCGGGTCTTCGCGCTCGTACCATACGGAATGAAGTCGTTTTAGTGTTGTGTGGTTCGGCATTCAAAAACAAAGGCGTCCAGGCCATGTTGGACGCAGTAATTGAATACTTGCCTTCTCCCATTGAGAAACCGCCGGTCAGAGGTATCGCTGATGATGCCGCAGAGACTGAGATTTTCCGGGAAGCCAGCGATGAAGAGCCATTTTCTGCTCTTGCTTTTAAGATAATGACCGACCCTTATGTCGGAACTTTAACTTTCTTCCGCTGCTACTCAGGCGTGCTCAATTCT
>CAWUNB010000139.1:0-5769 GCA_963923745.1 uncultured Thiotrichales bacterium | reverse complement strand
ATAATCGGGGCGCAATTGGCGAATCGCCTTGAAAGCGAGGGCCTGTAGCCGCCAAGGGCGAAAATCCGGGTGGTGATAATGGATTGGCTCTACGTGAATCTGTAACCCACCACACAGCTGGCCTACGTGTTTATGAAATGTCGGTTCAAACCAACATTCCCGTAATCTGCAACCCCTTAACCACTGGGGAGCCAAGGTAGCCATGCGTTTAATCAGATCCCTGGGATCCAGATCGGGGGCACCAAATAACTCCAGGGGGCGAGTGGTACCTCGACCTTCAGATAAATTAGTACCTTCCACCATCACCGTACCGGGATAACAACGGGCCATGGAGAGATTAGGGGCATTAGGACTGGGATTGACCCAAGCCCGTTCCTCCAAGGGCCAGCCGTAGCCAGGCGCTGTTGTTGGATCCCAGCCGCTTATTTCAATGACTTGGTAATCCAAATCTAAGTTAAATTGGTTAATAAACCATTGTCCCATCTCTCCCAGGGTCAACCCGTGGCGCATGGGTATTGGCCCCACCCCTACGAAGCTCTCCCAACCGGGCCTAAGACTTAATCCTTCTACTGGTCTTCCTATTGGATTGGGTCGATCCAATATAACTACTGTTTTATTAGCCGCACTGGCGGCTTCCAGTAAGTAACACAGGGTGGTAATGAAGGTATAAACCCGACATCCTAAGTCTTGTAAATCCACCAGTAATACATCCCAACCTTCCAACATAGCTGGAGTAGGTCGACGAACTTTGCCGTAGAGGCTATAGATTGGGATGCCGTAGCGAGGATCCAGTAAATCGGGAGACTCCATCATATTGTCTTGCTTGTTACCCAATAAGCCGTGTTGTGGGCCAAAAGCAGCGGTGAGATGGATGTCTGGTAAGGCCATCAGAACGTCAAGCCCGTGGCTAAGATCGGCGGTCAAGGAAGCGGGATGGGCTAACAGCGCCAAGGAGCGCCCTTGAAAAGGGCGACGGAGAGTAGATTCTTGGAGGAAACGATCGAGGCCGAATTCCATGGAAATAGAGTTGGTTGGGAGAGAGAGGTGAGTTTAATCGCGACCACTGTGATTCCCAACAGGAACGTCGCACTCCATAATCACCCGCTCCGCCAGGACAACCCTGGCTCCTCTTTCCAGGAGTACACCATGAGTGATATCCAAACCATCATCGAAACGGCTTTCGAACAACGCGCTGAAATTACCCCCCGTAGCGCTGATGCCCTGTTAAGGGAAGCGGTAGAGGAAGCCATTGGCCTGTTAGATCGGGGTCTGGCTCGTGTGGCCGAGAAAAAGAGCGATGGAAACTGGGTGGTCAATCAATGGCTGAAAAAAGCGGTATTGCTGCATTTTCGCATCGCTGATAACAATTTCATGAAAGGAGGGTTCACCAACTATTTTGACAAGGTACCTTCAAAGTTTGCCGACTACAACTCAAAGGATTTTCGCGATGGGGGAGTGCGGGTGGTTCCTCCGGCCACGGCACGACGGGGGGCCTATATTGCACCATCGGTGGTACTGATGCCGTCCTACGTTAATATCGGCGCTTACGTGGATTCAGGCACAATGGTGGATACATGGGCAACGGTAGGTTCCTGCGCCCAAATCGGCAAGAACGTCCACCTGTCTGGTGGGGTAGGTATCGGTGGGGTACTGGAGCCCGTGCAGGCAGGACCTACCATCATTGAAGATAACTGCTTTATTGGTGCCCGCTCTGAAGTTGTAGAGGGTGTGGTGGTGGGAGCCGGATCAGTTATTTCTATGGGTGTTTATATTGGCCAATCAACCAAAATCTACAACCGAGCCACAGGGGAAGTAACCTACGGCCGTATTCCTCCAGGCTCAGTAGTCGTTTCCGGGAATTTACCTAGTTCTGATGGTAAATACAGCCTCTACTGTGCAGTTATCGTCAAACAAGTAGATGAGCAAACGCGGGCCAAAACAGGGATTAATGAATTGCTCCGGGATATCTAATACTAAGGGGCGCAGCACGCTGCGCCCCTCCTTGTCCTACTCCGCGTTTTCTTCCCCGTCATTGGTGCCAGAGGGGTTAGTGAAAGCGTCGTTGAGTTTCTGTACGTAGCCTCCTGCTTGGGCCATAACTCGTTTCATTACTTGGTGGGCCCGATTACCCCAGCCAGCTGGTTTGGTCATGAAAATACTGCGATAGGGACGAGTATTACGGGCAAAAGCGGACAAATAATTGTCTACAAATTCATCTTTACTTAATTCTCGGCGAGCCCCAGAAGCGACCCACTTTGCGGCCATCCCTCGAATACGGAAATGACTGTAAAGCAAACCGACTGCTAGCAAGGGTAATACCGTCATAGTCAAAGTAGTGCTACCTATAACGGTATCCCATAGGTTAGAGAGACTTTCGAGGGACACCCCAGCGCCTGCTGCAATCGCAGCGGCAAGCAACAAGATTCCTCCTTCACTCCATAGCACGGTATTACGCCAACGGCGGATCATTTCCTGTAATTTGGGAACAACTTTAGTTTCCATATCCACGACTGTTCGTTCCAGTGCCCCCACTATACGGTAAGAACGTTCAACGCTGACTTGGCGAATGCGCCGGTCAATATCCGCCATATCTAAATCTCGCTTAGCTTCATAGCGGGCTCGGGTATTGGGATTCTCAATAGGAATAGCGGCTGAACGGCTATAGGTGCGATAGAAACGGCCAGCAGTAAGTCCTTTTGACGATAGAGCCCGCATCCAGGAAGCAACAATATCTTCCGCATTATCCTCTTTTGCGGTATTGTCTATCTGGTTTAGAATGTACAAGAACTTATTGGAATCATTACGGTGAATAGTTTCTTGCACCAAATGCTTGAGAGTATCGTGCATGGTGCCAATTTCTGGTTTTCTGGCATCAAACAATACTAACACTACATCGGATAAGCCAACGATATGTTTGGCAATCCGCAGGGTAGCAGTACGCTGTTCATCAGCATCAAATCCTGGAGAATCGATAAAAATCTTACCCCGCAATTGAGGAGAAGGGCAAGTTTTCAACTGTAGATAGGCATCAATACGTCGTCCTTCCCCTTTTTCTACTTCTTCAATTTCACGGCTAATTTTATAAAAAGGGAAGCGGAGATCAGCATCTAAAGCTAAACCAGGCAAAGTTCTGACAGAATCCTCTGTGCTATAGCTAATAACAGTAAATTTATCATCTACCGCTTGATTACCTGTCAATTGGAGCTTGAATCCTAGATAATCATTAATAAAAGTAGATTTACCTGAGGAGTAAGTACCTAAAATAGAAACAATTGGCCACCAAGGTACGTGACTAGCATAGGATTCTTCTGAATTTAAGAATCCCATTTCCTGAGCTACATCATCTAATTCACGGAAACTCTTGACAACTTCCAGTAGAACAGGATTCTCCTGCTGGAGATGGGTTTCTAAGCTGTGTAAACGCTTAGCAATTTGTGAATCAGAATTTCGTTGTTGCATCTTTTCCTCACTCACCCCAGTAGGGGGAAGCTCTAGTTCAGTGACGGTGGGTAAAGGGGTCTTGCCCGGAGGGAATTTTATCGACTGATAATCACATTCTACCCCCATGAGATCAAGTCTCACTAATCTTCCTTCCCTTATTTTCGGGGATTTCTAGCGATCGCAGCTGCCTGTTCTTCGGTTAGACTGGGACGACTTGTGCGAAGGAGAACCTACATGACCCAGACCATCGTCTTCATTGGCGGGGGCAATATGGCCCGCAGCCTCGTCGGCGGACTCATTGCCGATGGAGTTGACCCCTCATCTCTGTGGGTAACGGATCCGGGAGAAGAGCAACGGCAGGGAGTGCAAGCGCTATTTGGAGTTAGAACCGCTGCAACCAATCGGGATACAGCTGCTTTGGGGGATGTTTTAGTACTGGCAGTTAAACCTCAGGTACTCAAGGCTGTGGCCCTGGAATTGGCCCCAGTTGTCCAAGAACGCCATCCCTTAGTGGTATCCATCGCTGCTGGGGTACGTAGTGATGACTTAAATCGTTGGTTGGGAGGAGGCGTGGCTCTAGTGCGGGCCATGCCCAATACCCCAGCCCTAGTACAGACCGGCGCGACCGGATTGTTCTCACGACCAGAAGTGACACCTAGCCAACGTAGCGCTGCTGAATCTATTCTCCGAGCGGTGGGTTTAACGTTATGGTTAGAAGATGAAGTTCTTATGGATACGGTAACTGCCCTGTCGGGCAGCGGACCTGCTTACTTCTTTTTGATTATGGAAGCCCTAGAAAAAGCAGCCATTAGCCAAGGATTGACAGGATCTGTAGCCCGATTACTTACCTTGCAAACAGCTTTAGGGGCTGCTCGCATGGCCATGGAAAGCGAAGAGGAATTGTCTTTATTGCGTGCGCGGGTTACTTCTCGCGGAGGAACAACGGAGCGAGCAATCCAGGTACTCCAAGAAGGAGGGCTAGAAACCTTGTTTACCCAGGCGCTGGAAGCGGCTCGCTGTCGCTCGGTAGAGTTAGCTGAAGTATTGGGGGGGCAACAACAATGACTGGCCACTATGTCGGCAATGCTATAGTTTTTTTAGTGCAAGCAGCGTTTGGCTTGTATTTGCTAGCCGTCATGCTTCGGCTACTTCTGGGATGGATCAGGGCTGATTTTCACAATCCTCTTTCCCAATTTGTGGTAAGACTGACTAATCCTTTATTACTACCTCTGCGTCGAATTATTCCTGGTTTTGGGGGAATAGACGTAGCAGCGGTAGTCTTGCTGTTTCTTCTCCAGTCTGGCGAATTATTTTTGATAGGCCTTGTTATTGGGAGCGGTTATCGGGCCTCAGGTATATTAATTTGGACTATTGCAGAGTTGTTAGCGTTGCTATTAAACATATTTTTGTTTTCCATTATTGCTGAAGCTGTTCTGTCGTGGATTAGTCAAGGGCACAACCCCATTTCCCCCTTACTGCGACGGTTAAACTATCCGCTATTAGCACCGTTGCGCCGACACATACCAACCCTTTCTGGATTAGATTTCTCTCCGTTTGTGGCCATTCTCCTTATCCAATTATCGGCTATGCTCTTTGTGGCTCCTATTAGGGATCTCGGTCAGGCTCTCGCCGGAGGGTTCTAATATGGGCGACTGTTGTTACCGCTGGGAAAAGGGGGATTTGTATCTGAATTTGCGGGTCCAACCCCGGGCAGCTCGGGACGAGATTGTCGGTCCCCACGGTGATGCGCTCAAAGTGCGCATCACCGCCCCTCCGGTGGAAGGCAAGGCCAATAGCCATCTACTACGTTATCTGAGCCAGGTATTTGCGGTGCCCATGAGTCGAATTGACCTCCTAAGGGGGGCCACCGGGCGAGGTAAGTGGGTACGTATCACTCAACCGATGGGGTTGCCCGAGTGCCTAAAAGATTGGATTTTACCCGCCACTTGATCCTAAAAATCCAGCAGCTCAGCGAGTAGGTTGGGGTGCCGTGTTCCGACTATCATCCGGTAGAGGAATATTAAGTTCTAACACCTCATAATCCCCCTCCCTCTCTAAATTAACCCGAATATCATCTAGATCAACCAAAATATACTTAGCTACAACTTCTAGTATTTCTCGCTGCAAAGCGGGTAAATAATCTGGCGTGTTTCGCCGAGTTCGTTCATGAGCGAGAATTATTTGTAAACGCTCCCTGGCAATATCCGCAGGTTTAGGCCGTTTACCCAATAAATAATCTAAAAATGACATGGCGTTACCCTCCAAACAAACGCCGGATAAGACCTGTCTCTTATACACATCTGACGCTGCCGACGATACTCCTTGTGT
>CAWUNB010000138.1:0-5776 GCA_963923745.1 uncultured Thiotrichales bacterium | reverse complement strand
CTAGGACGAACACGGTAGACAGACTCTAAGGTTGCGCGGAATACATGACTAGGTACAGCCACCAACAGTTCCCCGGTGGTGGCCAATAATTTTCCTAAATCGCTAACAGGTTGAAGTTGGGCCGGGAAGGTAGCACCGGGTAGGTAATAGGGGTTCGCCCGTTCCCTGGCCATGGCGGCCATACGGTCCCGGTCTCGTCCCCACAGCAGAGTAGGGTGGCCGTTGTTGGCCAATAACACCGCTAGGGCGGTTCCCCAAGAACCGGCTCCCAGTACAGCAAAAGTGGCTAATTCGGCCATTGTGACGAGGGATCAGGCGGGTTTGGCTTGAGCGTCTTGCATTCGTTGCATGTAGATGGCGTCAAAATTCACCGGCGCCAGCAGCAACGGCGGAAAACCACCCCGCACTGAGAGATCGGAAATGACCTCACGAGCGTAGGGGAACAGAATATTGGGACAAAAAGCTCCCAGCATCTGCCCCAGATGGGGCTCTGGAATACTCGCTAGCGTGAAAATACCCGCTTGGTGAACCTCTGCTAGATAGGCGGTGCGCTCTCCCGCTTTGACCGTAACGGTTATGGATAGCACTACCTCAAAATTTTCCTGATTGAGGGGATTACTCGTCGTGTTTAGTTGAACATTCACCTCGGGTCGCCACTGCTCCATAAAAATAGCGGGGGAATTAGGGGTCTCGAAAGACAGATCCTTCACATAGATCTTTTGGATGAGAAACTGCCCCTGGGGGGCATCATTATCGGCCATGGGAACGCCTAAGGGTTGAGAAAACAAAAACGGAATTATAGGTATTGACGAACCCAGGCCACTAATCGACCCAGATCCACCGCACCGGGTTGACGAGCTACCTCTTGTCCCTGGCGGAACAGCGCCAGGGTCGGGATGCTACGTACCGCAAACTGCTGAGACAGCAAGGGCTCTTCTTCGGTATTCACTTTCACTAACCGGACTTGAGGCTCCAATTGGATAGCCGCTTGTTCAAACACCGGTGCCATTTGCCGACAAGGACCACACCAAGGTGCCCAGAAGTCCACCAACATCAACAGGTCATTACCCGTCAAGTGAGCGGAAAAGCGGGCTTGGTTAAGAGACACCGGATGACCGGTAAATAGGGGTTGGTGGCAGCGACCGCAACGTCCGCCTTCCGCTAATCGCTCAGCAGGCAACCGATTGACACTGTCACAGTGGGGACACACAACATGCAGTGGTTCGCCCATGACCGCACCTCTTCAAACAAGCTTCAATAGGGGATCTAATTCCCCTTCGGCATCCAAGGCGGCCATATCGTCGTAACCCCCTACATGATGCTCACCGATAAAAATTTGCGGTACGGTACCTCGGCCACTGCGCATCTCCATTTCCGCCCAGCGCAGGGGATCATCATCGACTCGAATCTCGGTATAACTTACCCCTTTACGGGTTAGCAGCCGCCGAGCCCGCTCGCAGTAGGGACAACCGCCGGTGCTGTAGATAACGACGTCGGTCATAGATCTGCCTCACTTCTTCCGAGTGATGGGGAGATTAGCGTTTTGCCAGGCCATCAATCCTCCCCGTAGGTTATAGATTTGTTCAAATCCTTGCTTGCGTAGCAACGCACAAACATGGCCAGAGCGACTGCCGGAGCGACAAGCAGCGATAATAGGACGGGAGCGGTGCTTGTCTAGCTCTTTGATGCGGGAGGTCAGTTGCCCCAAGGGAATATGCACCGAACCCAAGATGTGACCATCTTTGTATTCGCTATCCTCCCTTACGTCGAGAATCAAGGCATCTTGGCGGTTGTGCAGTATAGTCGCTTCGCTAGGGTCGACAGCTTGGTAACCACGGGCCTTCTGTAACAAAGGGTCTCCCAGTAGCATAGCCAAGATAACCCCCAGGGCTAAGAACAACTCCCAGTGGTGCAGAAAGAAAGTCGTGAACTGTTGCATGGAGTGGAGCATCCGGTCACAGGGAGAGTAGAAGATACACGATTCCCCCCAACAGACTCTACTATGACATCCGAAGCTCACCAAGGATGGTGAGGGGGCCCCGTGCTCGGTTGGGTAGCATCGCAAACAAAGCCCTGATGGGGTAAAATAATAGGCATGGAACATGGCTTACAGATTGGTATAAACAATTCAATGAATTGATAACCGGTATCGATTTTTCCAGAAAGTTGACTTGGCTGAATTTTTTTGCCAAGCAAGCAAAATATCCCAAGCGAAAGAAATCAACCTCGACTAAGTATTAGGGGCGGGCTCTAAATTATTAACAATAATGTTGGGCAATTAGGAGCAAGCTGGATGAATCGGAAGAAAATAGCCATTATTAGCCTAGCTGTTCTCATTTTCTTTGTAGAATTTCCACAATTTAATGAAGGGACAGATTCCTCGTGCACAGCGGTCGAATCAAGATTTTTTCGAGGTGGGTTAGATGATTTGGTTGGACTGCCGCTAATGGGGCTTTCTTTGATTACCAGTTCCAGAGGTAAACTGGCCCAGATGATGGGAGAGAGGTCCTATCCCCATGTTCCCGTCCCTATCGCTTGTTCTGCCGTATACTGGGAGATGTGGAGCAAACAAATTTTTCATGCGGTGAAAAAGTCCCTAAAAAAGAATAATGAAGATCTTTTTTAGGGTTTTTTGGTTGGATTGATCAATACCTATCCCAGAAAAAGAAAAAAGCCAGTGATTTCTCACTGGCTTTTTTGTCTGTGCTTGGTGGGCCGTGTAGGTTTCGAACCTACGACCCGCTGATTAAGAGTCAGCTGCTCTACCAACTGAGCTAACGGCCCGCAGGCGAGCATTTAACAACAGCGCTTAGGTTTCCGCAACCCCCCGCAACTCTGTTACCGCTGTTCGCCAGGCAGGATCTCGGCGGAGGTGAGCGGCGTCTGGAGCATGACGACCATGCATTCTTATCAAACGGGAATGGGTCATAGGGTTATCGTAGTCATCCAAAGCGGCAAGGACTGCTTTGGCACCGTCCCGGTTGTTACACACCAGCACCATGTCACAACCCGCTGCCAGAGCTGCTTTTGCTCGATTTCCGTAGTCTCCGGCCAAGCCTGCGCCTTCCATGGATAAATCATCGCTAAATATCACCCCTTGGAAGCCTAATTGTTCTCGCAAGACCGTCTGCAGCCAGAAAGGGGAGAACCCTGCCGGTAAGGGATCACAGCGAGAATAGACTACATGGGCGGGCATGATACCTTCCAAACCCGCCGTTACTAACTGGCGGAAGGGAACCAAATCCTCGGCAACGATAGTAGCTAAGGAGCGACTATCCACAGGCATGTCTAAATGGGAATCAGCGGCCACACTACCATGACCGGGGAAATGTTTGCCGGTGCCTGGCATACCTGCCCGGTGCATCCCAGCGAGATAAGCACGGGCTAATTGGATTACCCCTTGGGAAGTACTGTGAAAGGCCCGATCGCCGATAACTTGGCTTACACCCCGTCCCAAATCCAAGACAGGAGCAAAGCTGAAATCTACTCCCACTCCTCTCAATTCAGCAGCCATGAGCCAGCCAGTCAACTCTGCCAATCGTTGACCACGTCGGGGATCTTGGTCGTAGATGGCTCCCAACTGTCCCGGCGCGGGTAAATGCGTAAAACCTTCGCGAAAACGCTGGACTCGTCCCCCCTCATGATCTACCGCTACCAATAAACGAGGGTTACGTAGCCCGTGGATTTCTTCAAGAAGAGTATGGAGTTGGGGAAGATCCTGGTAATTCCGCGCAAACAGAATAACTCCTCCCACCAAGGGGTGACGCAGCAACTCCCGATCTTCCCGAGTCAGAGTTAGCCCGGAGACATCAGTCATAACAGGTCCAAGGGACATTGAATCCTCCTTTAGCTTTTTTGGCCTAAACACCCTAGGTTAACAACAGCGACGCACGCCGCTCCATTTCCGTTCTTGTTCTTGAAGATATGAGTCCTGCTGATTCTGTGACGATTGGAGATGGGCAGCTTGGTGATTGCCCGCGTTTTCTGCAATCGCTAGCTGACTCGCCACATAAGGTGATTCACTTAAGGGGAGAGTCGGTAATCCACGGAGATAGCGCCAACTAGTACGCCCCATATCAATAATAATTACCCACAATACGGCAATAAATAATACGGTTAACACAGCATCTAATTGCTGATTAAAAATTAGTTTTCCCGCCACAGCAGCTCGTTCCGGGGGTAGGGTACCTGCGAGAAGCCGATCGGCTAGTTGTTGGGCTGCTGCGAGAAAACCAATGCGAGGGTCGGGGCTCAATACTTTTTCCCAAGCCGCTGTAGTAGTGATAATGGCTAACCAACTTAAGGGAAGAGCTGTTATCCACGCTTGGCGAACCCGTCCTGATTTTATTAGAACTCCCGTTGCTACAGAGAGGGCAATAGCTGCCAACATTTGATTAGAAATACCAAACAATGGCCAAAGAATATTAACTCCTCCGTTGGGATCAATTACACCGATGTATAAGAAATAACCCCACCCAGCAACAACAGCACTACTGGTAAGTAATACGGATGGATACCAAGAAGTGCGGCCTAATGGAGCCCACAAATTACCTAGCATGTCTTGCAACATAAAACGACCTACCCGAGTACCTGCATCTAGGGTAGTTAAAATAAATACTGCTTCAAACATAATAGCAAAGTGATACCAAAGAGCTAATAGTCCTTGACCAAAAACACTACTAAAAATGGTTGCCATTCCTACTGCCAGAGAAGGTGCCCCTCCGGTTCGAGCAAACAAAGTTGCTTCTCCGACAGATCTAGCTAAGTCCTCCATTTGTTCGACTGTAACTGGAAATCCCCAAGAAGTGATTGTTGCAATTGCCTGATTAGCGGTTTGACCAACAGCTCCTGCGGGGCTATTAATTGCAAAGTAAACACCCGGGTCTAATAAAGTAGCAGCAATTAATGCCATCATGGCAACAAAAGACTCTAGGATCATTCCTCCATAGCCAATAATAGGAATATCTCGTTCGTTCATCAATAATTTTGGAGTAGTTCCGGAAGCAATAAGAGAGTGAAAGCCAGATACTGCACCACACGCAATAGTAATAAAAACAAAAGGGAATAATTTTCCGCCAAAAATAGGCCCTGTGCCGTCAATAAATGGCGTCAGTGCTGGCATCTTAATATTAGGATGTTGCCAAATAATGGCTATAGCTAATAAGAATATAGTCCCTAATTTCATGAAGGTAGATAAATAATCACGGGGTGCTAATAATAACCAAACTGGTAGAATAGCGGCTAACAAACCATAACCGATTACAAACCATGCTAATGTTAGCCCATCATGATCAAATAATTCCCGTAACCCAGAAATGTGGTCAATCCATCCACCACCGATAACAGCCAGTAGTAATAAAGCAACCCCTAGAAGAGACCCTTCTAAAATGCGACCAGGACGAATTGCTCGCAAGTATAATCCAACAATAACGGCAATAGGAATGGTGGCAGCGACGGTGGAAGTGGCCCAGGGACTGTGTTTCATGGCATTCACTACCACGAGTCCCAATACGGCGATAAGAATAACCATAATTATCAAAGTACCCACCAGGGCAGCGGCTCCTCCCATAGGGCCTAACTCATCCCGTGCGATTTGTCCTAAGCTGCGGCCATTTCGTCGAGTGGATAAAAACAAAATAACCATGTCCTGTACGCATCCTCCCAGTACAGCACCGATTAAAATCCATAACGTACCGGGTAGATAACCGAATTGGGCGGCCAGGGTAGGTCCTGTCTCTTATACACATCTGACGCTGCCGACGATACTCCTTGTGTA
>CAWUNB010000137.1:0-5827 GCA_963923745.1 uncultured Thiotrichales bacterium | reverse complement strand
TACTTGAGCTATCCTACGGGTCCACTAGGCGCTGATGTTCCGCAATGGCGAAGCGATCCGTCATGCCAGCAATATAGTCTGCCACAGCCTGGGCGCGACCTTCGCCCCCCTTTATTGTTTCTTGTTCTCGCAATACTTCGAGCGTTTGGGGAGGAAGGAGCAGCGGATCGGTAAAGAATAGATCGAATAGCGTTGTCACCAGGCGCTGGGCTTTGACCGACATTCGATAAACCCGGTGATGCCGATAGAGGTTATTTAGTAAAAAGTGTTTCAATTCCCGATTTTGCTCGGCCATGGCTGGAGAAAAACCAATAACCGGCTTAGTAAGACGGCGTACATCATCCACTTCCCGAGGCTCAATTTGCTCTAGCCGCTCCAAGCTAGACTCCACAATATCTACCACTTGCTGGTTGATCATTCGCCGGACTACTTCATGAATGACCCGTCGCTCGGATAATTGGGGGTAACGGTTAATAACATCTTTATATTGGTTACGAAATAATGTTACTTCTTGTAATTGCTCTACAGTAAGCAATCCTGAACGTAATCCGTCATCAACATCATGGCTATTGTAGGCAATTTCATCCGATAAATTGGCCACTTGAGCTTCTAGGGAAGGCTGACCACCTTCGATAAAGCGCCGTCCCACCTCTCCTAATTGAGCTGCTATTTCTGGGGAGCAGTGTTTGAGAATACCTTCCCTCGTTTCAAAAGTAAGATTCAACCCCTGAAATTCGGCATATTTCTCTTCTAATTCATCCACCACCCGCAGGGATTGGCGATTGTGTTCAAAGCCACCGTATTCCTTCATACAGCGATTAAGAGCTTCCTGACCAGCATGACCAAAAGGGGTATGGCCTAAATCATGGGCTAGGGTAATGGCTTCGGTAAGATCTTCATTTAGCCCCATGATGCGGGCTACGGCGCGGCCAATTTGAGCCACTTCCAGGGAATGGGTAAGCCGGGTACGGTATAGATCCCCTTCGTGGTTCACGAATACCTGCGTTTTGTACTCCAACCGACGGAAAGCCGCGCTGTGGATAATCCGGTCCCGGTCCCGTTGAAACTGGGTCCGCAATTCCGGAGGAGGTTCCGGGCAACGACGTCCCCGGGAGTGGCGCTCATGGCAAGCATAGGGAGCAAGGGACATGGGATGGACCCAGAAAGGAGGCTAATGGGAAGATATAGTCCATTTTCAGGGAGACTGCCGTAAAGTCTGGTTCAACGCTTCCGGGGAATAGTCGGCGGTGACCAGCCCGTCTCCCAGGGATCGCAATAAAACCAGCCGCAGTTGACCATCGAGCACTTTTTTATCCACGGCCATGAGGGCTAAAAATTGCTCTGGGGACAACGCCGGGGGGGGGCGATGGGGCAAACCAGCCTCCTGGAGCAACTGATTGACCCGTTGCTGATCACGATGGGAAAGCCAACCCAGTCGGCGGGATAGATCCACCGCCATCCCCATACCGGCGGCCACCGCTTCCCCATGGAGCCATTCACCGTAGCCCATCCCCGTTTCGATGGCATGACCAAAAGTGTGACCCAGGTTAAGCAAAGCCCGGTTGCCTGCCTCCCGCTCATCAGCAGCCACAATTCGGGCTTTGTGACGGCAAGAACAGTCGATGGCTTCAGTCAGGGCTGCCGGATCCCGCGCTAGTAGGGCTGGTATGTGCTCTTCTAGCCAGGCCAAAAAATCCCTATCCCCAATTAGCCCGTATTTAATGACCTCCGCCAAACCAGAAGCGAATTGTCGATCATCCAGGGTATTGAGGGTTGCCGTGTCAGCCAACACTAACCGAGGTTGGTGAAAAGCCCCGATCATATTTTTACCCAGGGGATGATTGACCCCGGTTTTTCCCCCCACCGAAGAATCTACCTGAGCCAGCAATGTGGTGGGCAACTGAATAAAATCCACACCCCGTTGATAAACGGCTGCGGCAAAACCGGTCATATCTCCGATAACCCCTCCGCCAAGGGCTACCAAGGTACAGGTTCGATCAAAATGGCCTTGTAGTAAGGCATCAAAAATCTGATTCAGGACATCAAGGGTTTTGTACTCCTCACCATCCGGCAGCACCACGGTTCCCACTTGCCAATGGGCTAGGGCTTGACGCACCGTCTCCAAGTAGAGAGGAGCAACAGTTTCATTAGTAACAACAAGTACCCGCCGCCCCCGGATATGGGGAGCATACAGCTCGGCATGGCCGATTAGGTCTGGGCCAATATGGATAGGATAACTACGCTCTCCCAGATCAACTGGGCAGGTTCTCATGATCGTCATCGGCGTCGTCACAGGGTTCAAAGGAGACCAAGCCAGGTTGACTGTCCTGCAGCCGGGTTAACACCTCCCGCACTACCGCCTGGATATTACGGTGACCGGTATCCACAACGGTATCCGCGACTTCGTGGTAGAGGGGATCCCGTTGTTCCAGCAGCAAACGCAACTTAGCTCGGGGATCGGTGTTATTTAATAGAGGGCGATTGCGATCCCGAGCGGTACGTTGCACCAAAACCTCCAACGGTGCCCGTAGATAGATAACCCGGCCCCGTTCTCGTAATACCTGACGGTTGTCCGGATCCAGCACAATGCCACCACCAGTGGCTAAAACGATCCCAGTACGCTGGGTCAATTCATCCAAAGTTGCCTTTTCCCGTGCGCGGAAACCGGCTTCTCCTTCCAATTCAAAGATAAGGGGGATAGTAGCACCGGTGCGAGCCTCTATTTCCCGATCGCTATCCACAAAGGGTAGTCCCAGGGCACAGGACAGATGCCGACCGATGGTGGTTTTCCCTGCCCCCATGAGTCCTACTAAAAAAATGTTATTTAGGGTTGTCATAGTGCAGTAATGCCAGCCTAGCTCAGATAAATCAAGCCGGCCCGGTGGAATAGCCGGGCCAGCCTAATGAACTGAGGGGCGGGTTATACTTGACCTTCCCCTGCTAAGAACAACCAAGTTTCTACTACGGAATCGGGATTCAGGGATACGCTGGAGATTCCCTGCTCCATTAGCCATTTAGCTAAATCGGGATGATCCGACGGACCCTGTCCGCAAATACCCACATATTTGCCAGCCGCCCGACAGGCTTGAATTGCTCGGGATAGTAGTGCCTTCACCGCTGGGTCCCGTTCATCGAATGAACTGGCTACCAAGCCGGAATCCCGATCTAACCCTAAAGTTAATTGGGTCAAATCGTTGGATCCAATGGAGAAACCATCGAAGTGTTGGAGAAAATCCTCAGCCAACAAAGCGTTAGAAGGAATCTCACACATCATAATTAGCCGCAGACCATTCTCCCCACGCCGCAGACCATTCTCTCCCAATAAGGCCACCACCTTCTCTGCCTCACTGAGGGTACGAACGAAGGGAATCATGATTTCCACATTGGTGAGCCCCATCTCATCCCGCACTTTACGCAGGGCACGACATTCCAGATCAAAGCAGTCCCGGAATGATGGTGCCACGTAGCGAGAGGCTCCCCGGAAGCCAATCATGGGGTTCTCTTCATGGGGCTCATAGAGCTCACCCCCAATGAGGTTGGCATACTCGTTAGATTTGAAATCTGACATCCGTACGATGACGGGCTTCGGCCAGAATGCAGCAGCCAAAGTGGCAATGCCTTCTACTAGTTTTTCTACGTAGAAAGTCACCGGATCGGTATAACCTGCCATCTGTTCCCGAATAGTGGCCTGCAATTCGCCATTGAGGCGATCAAAATTCAATAGCGCCTTAGGATGAATACCGATATTACGGTTGATAACAAATTCTAACCGCGCTAAACCAATACCCGCATTGGGAAGGAATTGAAAGTCAAATGCCCGTTCTGGATTACCCACATTCATCATTACTTTAAAGGGTAACTCTGGCATATTCTCCAAACTAATTTCTCGCACTTCAAAAGGTAGCTTACCGGCATAAATATGACCGGTATCACCTTCAGCGCAGGAAACTGTTACTTCATCCCCATCAGTTACTTTATCCGTGGCGTCATGGCAACCCACAACGGCAGGGATTCCTAATTCACGAGCAATAATAGCCGCATGACAAGTCCGACCACCTCGATTAGTAACAATAGCGGATGCCCGTTTCATGATGGGCTCCCAATCTGGATCAGTCATATCCGTGACTAATACATCACCTGGCTTGACTTTATCCATGTCTTTAATAGAGTTTAGCACTCGAGCAGCACCAGCCCCAATTTTTTGGCCAATGGATCGCCCTTCCGCAATAATTGTTCCTTGAGCTAATAAATGGTAACGGACTAAGGATTGAGTTTGGCCACGGCTTTTTACCGTTTCAGGTCGGGCCTGGAGAATATACAAACCGCCATCTCGCCCATCCTTACCCCATTCAATATCCATAGGACGACCATAATGGTCTTCAATAATGACTGCTTGGCGAGCTAATGCCTCCACTTCATCGTCGGTTAACGAAAAACGCCGCCGGTCAGCCAAAGGTATTTCTTCAATACGAGTAGTGCGACCATGACCCTGTTCACCGCTATAAACCATCCGAGATAATTTGCTGCCTAAATTCCGGCGCAAAATAGCTCGACGCCCTTGGGCAAGAATAGGTTTATGCACATAAAATTCATCAGGATTAACGGCACCCTGAACCACCATTTCCCCTAAACCTAAAGAGGCGGTGACAAATACGCTATCGCGGAATCCTGACTCTGTATCTAAGGTAAACATTACCCCGCTGGCACCAATATCACTGCGTACCATGCGCTGAATACCTGCCGATAGTGCCACTTCACTGTGGGCAAAACCGTGATGCACCCGGTAAGCAATAGCTCTATCGTTATACAGGGAAGCAAAAACGTGGTGGACTGCCGTGAGAATGTGCTCTATCCCACGCACGTTAAGAAATGTTTCCTGCTGGCCAGCAAAGGAAGCCTCGGGCAGATCCTCAGCAGTCGCAGAAGATCGGACTGCCACTTCAATAGGATGGCCTGCGCGGGCTTCCATTTCCTGATAGGCAGAAGTGATAGCCTGCTGGAGAGGGGCGGGGAAGGGAGTGTCTACCACCCACTGCCGCACTTTAGCGCCGACCTGAGCCAAAGCCGCTACATCGTCGGTATCTAAACGGTGTAATTCTTCATCAATACGTTTAGCGAGATCATTTTGCCCCAGGAAATCCCAAAAAGCTTCAGCAGTGGTGGCAAAACCACCGGGGACTTTTACGCCGGCTGCGGATAAATGACTAATCATTTCTCCTAGAGACGCATTTTTACCGCCGACCCGTCCCACATCGCCCATACCCAATTGCTCAAACCACACCACATATTCGGCCATGCTATTCCCCGTAAATGACATGATTAACAACAACCAACCACCGTTATAAAACGGTGGGCTAAAACAATCATTGTCGCTATCCCACTAGCAAATCAGTTGCGTTAAAATAACAGCTCCTGTAATTATTTTGCTTGTGAGGATGTTATGCACCGTACGGTATTTTTCATCTCTGATCGCACTGGTATTACTGTGGAGACATTGGGGCACAGTCTTCTCAGTCAATTCGATGACGCTGAATTTGAACAAATCAACTTGCCTTTTGTAGACAACGCTGATAAGGCAAAACGCGCCATAGAACAAGTTAACGACTATGCTCGCCGATCCACTGAACAACCCATCGTTTTTAGCACACTAATAGATCCAACCATTCGTCGATCCATTGAGGGGGGAGTGCAAGCGGCTTTCTTTGATTTTTTTGAGGCTTTTCTCGGCCCCCTGGAAAAAGAATTTGCTATGAAATCATCCCATACCGTGGGCCGTACCCATGGCATGGTGGACAACACCTGTCTCTTATACACATCTGACGCTGCC
>CAWUNB010000136.1:0-5880 GCA_963923745.1 uncultured Thiotrichales bacterium | reverse complement strand
ACGATGATCTTGCGCCCGGTCAGACCGCAATCCCCCATGGGGCCACCGACCACGAAACGCCCGGTGGGGTTAATGAAATACTTGGTGTCCTTGCTGATCCACTCGGCGGGCAACACCGGCAGAATAATTTCGTCCATCACCGCTTCCCGCAGCACTTTGGTCTCAATTTCTGGACCGTGCTGGGTCGATAGCACCACGGCATCAATACCGACGGGCCGGTGATTTTCGTAGCGGAAAGTGACTTGGCTCTTGGCATCGGGACGCAGCCAGGGCAGGGCCCCGTTCTTACGTACTTCCGCTTGACGACGCACCAAACGGTGAGCGTAGGTAATGGGAGCCGGCATCAGCACATCGGTTTCCGCCGTGGCATAGCCAAACATCAGGCCCTGATCGCCGGCACCTTGTTCATGGTTAGCGGTTTCGTCCACGCCCATGGCAATGTCACCCGACTGCTTACCGATGGCCGCCAACACAGCGCAGGATTCCCAATCAAAACCCATCTGGGAGCTGTTGTAGCCAATGTCCCGGATGACATTACGGGCGATCTGCTCCATGTCTACCCAAGCGGAAGTGGTAATTTCTCCGGCAATGACCACCATGCCGGTTTTAATCAACGTTTCGCAAGCGACTCGGCTAGCCCGATCCTGGGTGAGAAGAGCATCCAATACAGCATCGGAAATTTGGTCGGCAATTTTGTCCGGATGGCCTTCGGACACCGACTCAGATGTAAACAGGTAGTTATTGGCCACGACTCTCCTCCAGGGGGGGCGGTTAAATCGCCGGATTTTATCCTATAGAGACGTAACACCCAAGGGGTAAAAATCATAGTCTTCTGATCACCCGTTTGGGGTAGCATGATCCTCCAGTGGTCTATCCCATTGACTGTGAACTAACTGCCATGCTTCCTCCCTGGCCAGCCCCCGCCAAACTTAACTTGTTGCTCCGTATTACCGGACGTCGTGGTGACGGTTACCATTTGTTACAAACTGTTTTCCAGTTTCTGGATTACGGTGATTATCTGCACCTGACGGTGCGAGAAGATGGGGATATTGTTCGGCTAACTAATTTGCCAGGCGTGGCTCCGGAACAGGATCTGGTGGTTAAGGCTGCTCGATTGTTACAACGCTATAGCGGTACTCGTTACGGGGTATCCTTGGCGGTGGACAAACGGTTACCCTTGGGGGGTGGTTTGGGAGGAGGAAGCTCTAACGCCGCCACGGTGTTGGTTGCCCTGAATCGATTGTGGGGACTGGGACTGACAGAAGAAGCACTGGCTCAGTTAGGGTTGGGTTTGGGAGCCGATGTGCCGGTATTTGTACGGGGCCAAGCAGCCTGGGGGGAGGGGGTTGGTGAGGTACTTACTCCCTTGACCCTATCTGAATCTTGGTTTTTGGTGGTTGTCCCGGATTGTTTGGTCAGTACAGCAGCGGTATTTAACGATCCGGAATTGACACGCCACTCTCCGCCGATAACAATAGACGACTTTCTTGCAGGTGCCATCGGTAATGATTGTGAGGCGATAGTTCGCCGCCGTTACCCGCCGGTAGATCAGGCGTTAGGCTGGCTAGAAAAGCGTGGGGTAGCCCGGTTAACGGGTACAGGGGCTTGCGTGTTTGCGGCCTTCCCCAATGAAGAGACGCCTCAGACCTTATTAAGCCAGCTGCCTACGGGGTGGCGGGGGTTCGTAGCCCGAGGTCGGAATCGTTCTCCTCTGTTGGATCGGTTGGCTCAAGCGAGTGAGAGAGTCAGCCAATAGCTAATGCACCCACGGAAGGGCCATGCGCGGCGTTGTTTATCGATTTCTTGGGGTGTAGCCAAGCGGCAAGGCACGGGATTTTGATTCCCGCATTCCTAGGTTCGAATCCTAGCACCCCAGCCAAATTTACCGCTGTGTAGGGGATCTGGTTTGTGACCGACAGACGTATGATGGTCTTCTCGGGGAATGCCAATCCCCAATTAGCCGAAGGTATTGTTAGTCATCTCAATATTCCTTTGGGCAAGGCGACGGTGGGCCGTTTCAGCGACGGCGAAGTCACCGTGGAAATTACTGAAAACATCCGGGGGCAGGATGTTTTCATCGTCCAGCCCACCTGCGCTCCCACCAACGATAATTTAATGGAATTGCTGGTGATGGCGGATGCCATGTTTCGCGCTTCAGCAGCTCGCATTACCGCTGTTATCCCTTATTTCGGTTATTCCCGTCAGGACCGTCGGGTCCGTTCAGCTCGAGTACCCATTACCGCAAAGGTGATTGCTAACATGATCGCCAGCGTTAAAGTGGATCGGGTGTTGACGGTGGATCTCCATGCTGACCAGATCCAGGGCTTCTTCGACCTCCCGGTAGACAATGTTTACGCTTCTCCTATTTTGCTGGGGGATGTGTGGCGTCATCGTTATCCCAATTTGGTGGTCGTTTCTCCCGATGTGGGAGGGGTGGTGCGGGCCAGGGCTTTGGCGAAACGGTTAGATGATGCCGAACTGGCTATTATTGATAAACGTCGGCCCCGTCCTAATGAAGCGAAGGTGATGCACATCATTGGTGATGTGGAGGGTCGGACCTGTGTCTTAGTGGATGATTTGGTAGACACCGCCGGTACCCTGTGCGAGGCCGCTCGGGCGTTGAAGAGTCGCGGCGCTGTTCGAGTGGTTGCCTACTGTACCCACGCAGTGTTGTCAGGTCCTGCTATCACTAATATCGAGAATTCGGAATTAGACGAACTCGTGGTTACCGATACTATCCCGCTGCGTCACGAGGCACGCCAGTGTTCGCGGGTCCGGGTATTGTCCATCGCGGAAATGTTAGCAGAGACCATGCGCCGGGTTAGTGCTGAGGAATCCGTCAGTTCGCTGTATATGGACTGACGCTGTCTTCGTTTCGTCTGGTCGCGGGCGAAACATTCTAGGGGGGTGGCTATGGTGGCCGCCCCTTTCGTTTTATTTCTACGGGAGTTTTTATGAGCAACACTGAATTTGAATTGAATGCCGAACCACGTAGCGATTTGGGGAAAGGTGCGAGCCGCCGCCTACGCTGCGTTGGAAAAGTACCAGGGATTATTTACGGGGGTAATGGTGAACCCACCCCCATCTACCTGGATCACAATGAGATTTTGCGTCGTCTGGAACACGAAGCCTTCTACTCCCATATCCTCAATGTCAAGTTGGCGGGACGTACTGAAAAGGCTGTTCTTAAGGCCATGCAACGCCACCCCGCTCGCCCAATGGTGATACATGTTGATCTGCTGCGGGTGGATACCACCCATAAGATCCACATGAAGGTTCCCCTCCACTTCATCAACGAAGAATCAGCTCCTGGAGTGAAGATAGGGGGTGGGCAGATTTCCCACTACATCACTAGCGTGGAAGTGGAATGTTTAGCCAGCAATTTGCCGGAATACCTGACGGTGGATTTGGCTGGCCTCCAATTGGGTGAATCCATTCATCTATCTCAACTGGCAATGCCAGAAGGGGTTGTACTGACCCTGATGGCCCACGGTGGCAAAGACGATCAACCCGTGGTGAGCATTGAAGGTCCCCAGAGTGGTGGGGAAGAGGCTACAGCAGCAGGCTAGTTGGTATTGGAGAAAGGGAGGGTGGTGCGCCTCATCGCTGGACTGGGTAATCCCGGCCCCCGTTATCAAGATACCCGTCATAATGCGGGTTTTTGGTGGCTGGACCGTCTGGCCAAGGACAAGGGCGTCACTTTCCGCAACGAATCCCGCTTCCACGGTGAGGTTTGCCGTCTCCTCGATGGAAGCGGGGATTGTTGGTTGCTTAAACCCACGACCTTTATGAACCACAGTGGTCAGGCGTTAACGGCGCTGGCCCACTTTTATAAAATCCCTCCTGCAGAAATTCTGGTAATCCACGACGAACTGGATCTTCTTCCAGGTTGTGCCCGTCTAAAACAAGGGGGAGGGCACGGCGGTCATAATGGCTTGCGGAGCATTGTCGCGCACCTGGGGGCGGATTTTCAGCGGTTGCGCTTAGGCATTGGTCATCCCGGTCAAGCTAACCAGGTAGTGGATTACGTGTTGGATCGACCTTCGCAAGGGGATGAAGCGTTAATTTCCCAGGCTATCGATGCCAGCTTGCAAGTGTTCCCATTGGTGCGCCAGGGGGAACTGCAAAAAGCTATGAATCGGTTACACAGTATTAATCATCTGCCCAATCCTTCACCTAACTAACGGATAAGCGCCATGGGATTCAATTGCGGCATCGTCGGCCTACCCAATGTTGGTAAATCCACTTTGTTTAATGCCCTAACGCGAGCCGGTATCGCAGCGGAAAATTATCCTTTCTGCACTATTGATCCTAATACCGGTATTGTCCCTGTGCCCGATCCCCGGTTAGATCGGTTAGCGGCTATTGTCAAACCTAAGCAAATTGTTCCCACTACGGTAGAATTTGTTGATATTGCTGGATTAGTAGCCGGTGCCTCCAAAGGGGAGGGGTTGGGTAATCAATTTCTCGCCCATATTCGAGAAACCGATGCCATTGCCCAGGTAGTACGCTGTTTTGAAAACGATAATGTTATTCATGTAGCAGGTCAGGTCGATCCTCAATCTGATATTGAAGTAATTAATACTGAATTAGCTCTAGCTGATATGGATACCGTGGAGCGTGCTATTAACCGTGTTGCTAAATTAGCGAAAGTGGGAGGAGATAAGGAAGCAAAAGCCCGATTAGAAGTATTAGAACGGGTTAGGGTGCAAATTAATGCAGGGCAACCAGTACGAGCTTTGGGATTAACTCGAGAAGAACGACATCATATCTATGATTTACATCTATTAACCGCTAAACCTGCGGTATACATCGCTAATGTAGCTGAAAATGGTTTTACCAATAATCCCTTATTAGACAAAATTCGGGCTATTGCCCAACTTGAGGGCGTACAGGTTATTCCTGTGTGCGCGGCTATTGAAGCAGAAATTGCGGAACTAGAAGAAGCCGAGCGAGCGGAGTTTTTGCATGATTTAGGTTTGGATGAACCGGGATTGAATAAAGTAATTCGGGCTGGCTATCAATTACTGGGTTTGCATACCTATTTTACTGCCGGTCCTAAGGAAGTCCGAGCGTGGACGGTGCGGGCGGGGGCTACTGCGCCAGAGGCGGCTGGGGTTATTCATACTGATTTTGAGAAGGGTTTTATTCGAGCGGAAGTCATTGGTTATGACGATTTTATCGCCTGCAACGGAGAAGCAAAGGCCAAAGAGACAGGCAAGTGGCGATTGGAAGGTAAGGAATATGTCGTGCGAGACGGGGATGTTATGCATTTTAGGTTTAACGTGTAGGGGGGGAGGTTCTGGGACAAAACGGGACAACGCCGTTCACCAGGTTGTAGCGGCTGAGACTTTTTCGGCACTGTAGAGAACCAGGGGAGTGAGGGCTTGGCCGATGGTACAAAACGAGGAGAAAACCACGCCGATGACACCGATGGATAAAGCCACACTACTCGTCACTGGTACGATGCCACCTGCAATCAGGTTGACAATATTTTCCGACCCCACATAGGCCGTAATAGCCGTTGCTGTCGAGCCGAAAAAAAGACAGCCTAATCCGTTGGATACGCTTTCTGGTAGTGGTTCAACAACAGAGAGGGAAGTCTGTCCCGCTGGGATGGGTGCTACTGGGATAGGCCGTGATGGCGCACCTGTTTCTGCTCTGCTTGGAGTGGAAGTCGCTAATAGCACTCCTAGCAGTGCTATTGTCATTATGATATTCGCTAAAAAACGTGGGGTTTGCATTGTGGGGTCACCATATTCTTCTATGTGTCAGATACTAAGTGTTAGATACAGATCTTCCAATTATTTATTTTTCTCAATTCTCTTTTGAGTTACCAGCCGTTTTCCAAAGCGGCTTCGCCGCCCAATCACTGACTGG
>CAWUNB010000135.1:0-5940 GCA_963923745.1 uncultured Thiotrichales bacterium | reverse complement strand
CGTAGTCCTCTAAACGACTAGGACTTAGGCTGGTCAATCTCGGGCCTGCGAATTTCACTTCACAAGCCCCGTGCTTTAGCTCGGGGTGATTGACGAGACTACTATACCTTCCAATTGCTCTGCTATTTTCATCCACGCCTCTTCTTCTTGGCTAATTTCACCCACTAGCTGTCCTTGACGTTGCAGGGTTTCCCGTAATTGAGGTTTATCTTGATAGATAGCCGGATCGGCTAACCGAGCCTCTAGCTGGTTTTGCTCTTGGTGTAATCTCTCTAGACGTTGTTCTAATTCTTTTAACTGCCGCTCTAAGGGGCGACGTTGTGCTGCCAGCCGAGTTCGTTCTTCCGCTGCTTGTCGTCGTTGTTCCCGACGATCACTCCGGGTTTCTTCCCGTTCCCGCTGGCCACCGCGCCGATCCTCCGCCAGCCAAGTCCGGTAATCTTCTAGATCCCCATCGAAGGGTCCGGCTTTGCCATCTGCCACTAGCCAATAGCCATCGGTCAGGGTTCGCAGCAAATGACGGTCATGGGACACCACCACTAATCCTCCAACAAATTCTTGGAGGGCCAGGGTCAGGGCGTCTCGCATTCGTAGGTCCAAGTGATTGGTGGGTTCATCCAGTAGTAGGAGATTGGGTCGTTGCCAGGCCAATAGAGCTAACGCCAGTCGAGCTTTTTCACCCCCGGAAAAAGGACCAGCAGGACGAAGGGCGTCGTCTCCAGAAAAGCCAAATCCACCAAGAAAACCTCGAAGTATTTGTTCACTGGCCTGGCTATCTAATCGTTGCAAATGGAGTAACGGGGAAGCCTGGGGATCCAGTTGTTCCAATTGATGTTGAGCAAAATAGCCAATAGTAAGACCGTCGCCCTCTTGCCGCTTACCGCTCTGGAGGGAGAGTTGTCCTGCCAAAAGTTTAATCAGGGTAGATTTACCTGCCCCATTGCGCCCCAATAATCCTAACCGAGCACCGGGTTCCAGCAGTAAATTGACGTCTTGGAGGACCGGCGGTCCACTGTAACCAGCAGAGGTGTGCTCTAATCGTAGTAAGGGATGGGGCGTTTTTCGAGATTCGGCAAATTGAAAACGAAATGGCGAATCCACTTGAGCAGCGGCCACTAGCTCCATCCGTTCCAAGGCTTTTAGGCGACTTTGGGCTTGGCGGGCCTTGGTTGCTTTAGCGCGAAATCGATCAACGAAGGCACGAATATGTTGCACTTCCCGTTGTTGCCGTTCGTAAGTAGCCTGCTGGGTAGCTAGGTGGGCGGCTCGGGTACGTTCAAAGGTTGCGTAATTACCCCGGTATAACTCGATATGGTGTTGCTCAATATGGGCGATACCGTCGACCACGTTGTCTAAAAAATCCCGGTCATGGGAGATAAGAAGCAAAGTACCCGGATAATTCTGTAGCCACTGTTCCAGCCATAGCACAGTATCTAGATCTAAATGGTTGGTAGGTTCATCTAACAAGAGCAAATCGGATCGGCACATCAATGCCCTGGCCAGGTTAAGACGTACCCGCCAGCCTCCCGAAAATGCTGCTAAGGGTTTCTGATGTTCTTCTGGGGCAAAACCAAGTCCATGGAGCAAAGTACCGGCTCGAGCTCGAGCGCTATAACCACCAATGGCATCGATACGGCCATGGAGTTCGCCGATGGTCTCGCCAATTCCAGCCGCTTCAGCAACCGCTAATGCACTTTCCAGATGGCGCAATTCACTATCGCCATCCAGGACGTAATCAATAGCAGGGGTAGGAAGAGCTTCTGTTTCTTGGGCAACATGGGCAATGGTGAGGCGCGTTGGCAGATCCAAGGAGCCGGCATCGGGGGTGAGTTGGCCTAAAATTAGAGAGAACAGGCTGGATTTGCCACTGCCATTGGCCCCAGTGAGACCGATTTTCTGGCCCGCGTGAACGGTGAGAGAGGCATCGGTGAAAAGGGGACGCCCTCCCCGCTGGAGGGAAAGATTAGTGAGGGTAAGCACGGGCTAGAAGGGAACCCAAGAAGGTGTGCGAGTAAAGTGGAGATAGCCGATATTAGCACCTACTCGCATCCCCACTCCGAGACGAATGGGGGCGATGATTACCCGGTCGCTCTCCAGATAGGTCATACCCACCCCGGCTATGTAGTACAAACTGCCCTCTACCCCGGGAAACCGTTGAAATAGCGATTCAGCAGAGGGTAATCCATAGATCAAAATAAATACTTTAGAAGCGGATAATCCAGCATCCCACCCCAAAGATGGTCCTTGCCAATGCACAGAACGCTGTCCCTGATTGTAGACCGTGAGTTGTCCGTCTCCATAACGCATCCCGGCTACTAAGGCCACCGATACCTCCTGACCTTTGATATAGGCATTTGGCTTTCCCTGTTCCCGAAAAGCTTTTTCAATAGCCCTGGCTAATCCTTCGGTAACTTGGCCAAAAAAGCGCCCTGCCTCGTCCTGCATGGTTTTCTCATCGTAACCGGGTGGATTCGTAGGGGGAGAAGAGTCAGCTGAATCTGTTCCAGTCGCGGGGTCTGGAGTTACTCGGTAGGGATAGGTGGTCCCTGATGGACCATCCGCTAGAGCGATGGTTGTTAACCCTCCGGTCACCAACCCGATCAGGGCTAGCAGTAATATCCAGCGTCGATGGTAGAACATAGTGCACCTCAACAACACTAACCTGGGACTGAAGGGGTACGGTGAGCAGCGACAGCTCGCTCCAATGGGCGGTTTAACCACTGACGAATCTGATTTTGTAGGGTGAGTGGCTGAAAGGGCTTAACAACATAACCAATAACCCGCAATTCCATCATGGTTGTTACCTGATCCCGTTGGTGTTCTGCCGTTACCATCAGGAAAGGGGTTGTCGCAATTTCTGGGGTGCTACGGACTACTTGCAGCAATTCCAGCCCGCTCATTCGGGGCATATTCCAATCGCAAATCACCAAATCCGGGTGACGATCAGCGATAGTGGTAAAAGCTGATGCTCCGTCGAAGGCTTCATCGATTTGGGTGAAACCCAAGTGGCGCAACACGGCACGGACTAACCCTCGCATGGAAGGCATGTCATCTGCTACAAGCACGCGCTGCTGAGAGATGGGTTTTCTCTGCATTTGCAAGGCTGGAATCTCCCGAAGGATGACCTAGGCATGATACGAGCAAACACTTTGGAGCTAGCCACCGATAACACGGTGACCACCGGCCCGTTTGGCTCGGTACATGGCCTGATCAGCTTTATCCAGTAGCTGTTTGGCTTGGGTACCGTGATCGGGATAAAGGGCCAAACCAATGCTTGCTGATGGTCGTAGCCGAGTTCCCTGTAAACACAGGGGCTGGCCTAAGTTATGGAGTAAACGATTCAGTGCACCAGTAGCACCTTCCAGAGAGTGAACATCCTCCAGCAGTACTACAAACTCATCTCCCCCCCAACGGGCCAAAGTGTCTTCGGTCCGAATGCTATTGGCCATGCGTTGGGACAAAGTAACTAGATACTCATCTCCAACCCCATGTCCCAAGGTGTCGTTGATAGGTTTGAAGGCATCAAGATCGATGAATGCTACGGCAAAACGGCGTTCATGACGTTTTGCTCGAGCAATCGCCTGGCGCAATTTTTCATCGAATAGGGTGCGGTTGGGCAATCCGGTGAGGGCATCGTGGCGAGCTTGAAAGTGCAACCGGGAGATGGGTCTGATGGATGGTTGACCCGCAGAACTCCCATTCAACAGGTTATCCTCTAGGTGTTCAGCGGCTTCAGTGGTATAGCGATAAAACAGGGTTTCGGTTAGGACCTGGGCTAAGGTAGTAGCGGCATTAACTTCAGCGCTACGCCAGGGAGCACTACGACCCCGCCAGATTTCTGACCAATTCTCAAAGGAAGTTCTGGGAGAAATACGTAAACCTCCATCTCGATCCTTCACCATGGTTTTGGCAGGATTACCCGCCCAGCGGACTTCTCGCAATTTTTCTGGGCGAAACCAAATGAGGGTTGGCGTATGGCGATGACGAGAAAATACTGCCAATACGCCTGCTGCCACATTGCCTTGCTGGGTGGCGGCAGGCAAAAAGATGGCTAGCTGGTCGGTAGCAAAGTAATCATCACTGCCAGGATAGTTTATTAGTAAGGTAGTTAACGCTTCTAGCAGCTCAGAATCCGGCAGTACTCCCAAGCCCACCTGATAATCACCGAAGCTCAACAACAAGCCACTCGCATCCAGTATGCTCAGCAATTCCGGCTGTAGCCGCTGCAAAATGACTTCCAGAGGGTCTGTTCCCTGCAACTGACTCAGCAAATTAGCAACGATCTGCGCGACCTGTGTGCCACTGGCACGCTGTTCCTGGGTATCAAAGGCAGAGAGTTTCATGGATGCCATTCGTCCAACAAACTCCGCCATCTCCAATAGTGGATAGGGTAATACCCGAGGCACTGAGTGATGACAGGCAACTAACCCCCATAAACGACCGTTTTGTAGCAAAGAGATGGATAGAGAAGCAGCCACTCCCATGTTACGCAGGTACTCGACGTGCACAGGAGAAAAACTACGGAGGGCCGTATCACTCAGGTCTAGGGGAACACCAGTGATAGGGTGGAGAAAGGGGCGAATGGAGACAGGATCCGCGTCCACATCGGCGATCATTCGTATTGGATTGCGGGTATAGAGACGGCGAGCCTGGGGAGGGATATCCTCAGCGGGAAAACGGTTGCCTAGATAGGAGGGCAGCACTGTATTACGGGCTTCAGCAATAACCTCGCCATCCCACTGTTCATCGAAACGGTAAACCATCACCCGATCAAAACCCACCAAGATCTGAATCATGTCGGCCACTAATTGACAATAGCGATCCGGGTCAGTTTCATTTTCCATTCGCCACAGCGTTTCCCGCAGTGGTTGGAACAGCCCATCCAGAGAGAGCTGTTGCTCCTCTTCTGTTATCGGCAATAGCTCTAGGATGAAGGTATCCTCTACCCGGCGTAATAACAACCGCAGGCCAGGGTAGGAAGAAGGAATCGCTGGTAAGTCAAGGCGAGTTAAGCCGGTCCCTGTTTGGGTATGGCTAGCTAACCAAGGTGCTACCCGACGCCACCCATCTTCTGGGAAAAAGGTTTCTAGGGGCTGGCCATGAATCGCTTTTTCCTCTCGGGTAAAAAAAGAGGCTGCATTTTCGCTGGCCTGTACTACTCGATGAGGGGGAGCTACTTCCAAGGCCAACAAGATGCCGTGGGGTTGGATAGCGCCGATGTGGTGAATGGGCTCGTTTTCACAACGAGCCAGCGCAGCAACTAGTTGCTGTTGGTGGAATTGATCAGATGCCATATCAGCAGTCCACACCAGAGAAAAAGTTTTCTAAATCACTTAACTCACGAGTAGTAAATCCAGCGGCTAATCGGGCTTCTCGATTAAATGGTCCCCGGACTTTATTTCCCCAATGTTGAAATAACAGCTCCCGATAAGTAGTTTCCACCCCCAATCCCCGCTGAGCACAAAGGTACCGAAACCACCGATCCCCAGCGGCCACATGGCCAATCTCATCCCGTAGGATGATGGCCAGAACGGCCACTGAAGGCGCATCACCAATATCTTGAAGACGAGCGGTAATACCAGGGGTCACATCCAATCCTCGGGCTTCCATAAGGCGTGGCACCAACGCCATCCGCCGTAGGGGGTCATCAGCACTGGCCAGGGCTGTTTCCCACAGTCCGTCATGGGCAGAAAAATCCCCATAGTCATAGCCCAATTCCATCAATCGCTGACGCAATAGCCCAAAATGCTGGGCCTCCTCCGCCGCCACCTGAATCCAATCCCCATAGTATGCCTTTGGTAAACCGGGGAAGCGTACTATCGCATCCCAGGCCAAATTGATGGCATTAAACTCAATATGCACCAGGGAGTGGATCAACGCAGCGTGACCTTCCCGATGATGAAGACGGCGGCGGGGTAATTCTCGGGGACGGACTAACGG
>CAWUNB010000134.1:0-5963 GCA_963923745.1 uncultured Thiotrichales bacterium | reverse complement strand
CTTAGTGGTTTATTCTCACCTAAAAAGCGATCTACGGTATCGCTGTAGGCCTGCCCAGCAGGACTTTCTGCGTCCATAATAACTGGGTTACCTACATTAGAGGCATTTAAAACCGATTCTGATTCAGGGACAACACCGATAACAGGGATACCCAAAATACCTTTTATATCATCAACGCTCATCATATCGCCATTACTCACTCGATCCGGGTTATAGCGAGTAACCAACAGATGATTTTTTACTGGATCTAGCTTTTCCACTGCACGCCTGGACTTTGCACTTAAAATGCCTAGGATACGATCTGAATCTCGCACTGAAGAAATTTCCGGATTAGTTACCACAATCGCATCGTCTGCAAAATAAAGGGCCATAAAGGCTCCCTTTTCGATACCTGCTGGTGAATCGCAGACAATAAATTCAAATCCCATTTCATGTTGTAACTCATTTAAAACTTTACCAACACCATCCAAGGCAAGAGCGTCTTTATCCCTCGTTTGGGAAGCAGGTAACATATACAATCGATCCAAACGCTTATCTCGAATAAGGGCCTGATTAAGTCGAGCTTCCCCATTAATAACATTAACAAAATCATAAACAACTCGACGTTCGCACCCCATAATCAAGTCAAGATTACGCAGACCAATGTCAAAATCGATAACAACCGTCTTATGGCCCCGTAACGCTAAACCCGTCGCAAAGCTGGCACTGGTAGTCGTTTTTCCTACCCCACCTTTGCCGGAGGTAATAACAACAATTTTAGCCACAAACTTATCTCCCGTTACGCTAAACGATAAACCTCAAATAGATAATTAATGAGGTTTATTCCGAATATCTAACTTAAATCAAAAAAACTATCTTTGCGTATCCAGCAGGGGTTCGATTACCAGTTGCTCACCTGCTAGATGAATTTGGGCAGGGCTTTTTCGTACGTCAACTGGCAAGGATTCCATATCCTCCACTACACGATAAACACCGGCAATGGATAGTAGCTCTGCTTCTAGTTGGTAAGTAAAAATGCGAGCATCCCTATCTCCTTTAGCGCCGGCAAGGGCGCGTCCCCGCAGTGGGGCATACACATGAATGTGACCATCAGCCAATATCTCAGCACCAGGGTTAACCATTCCAAGCACGATTAAATCACTTCCTGATGCATAGATCTGCTGGCCGGATCGCACTGGCTGGCTCCATACCCGGGGACGAGAGCGATTTTCTGAAAAAACATTTTCTTCCCGAGGAGATCGGTGCGGGGGCAACACACCCAACCCCGCAGTAATAGCTTGTTGCTGCTGAGTATCACTGCCATGCCTAACGGCAATGGGACGGATGCCATGGCGGCGGAACAACCTAATAAGCCCATTGACGTCAACAGAACGACTTTCCACGCCTTGGAGATCAATAACCATATTGGCTTCATGGAATAAGCTGGGAGCTTGGGACACCTTAGCGGCGAGCTCCCGTTCCAGCTGGCCGGTATCATTGTCATGTAAATGGGCTGTGGTAAGGGCAAAGGAAGAAGCCTTAAAGACCACCGGGGGTAGATCAACTACAGCGGCCGGGGAGCGTTGTTGTCCGGGCTCGGCAGAGGATAGGACAGCGTCTGGGGTAGTCATTATCTCGGACATGGGTGTTGATTGGGCGACCAAAAATCTCCAGCAATATAGCACAATAGCCTGTTGGGACGCGCTGGAGTTAATCCTTTTGTGATGCAATGCAGCGCATGCTGGCGTTGCCGTACCGCTCCACCTATGTGATGATAGAGCTAGCGGTGAAATCGCGGTTTTTTTTGTTGCGTTACTTTTTTAGGAGCGATCATGTCCATTCAGCACCCCATTATCGCCGTAACGGGATCTTCCGGTGCCGGTACTACTACCGTGAAGCGTGCTTTTGAGCACATTTTTTACCGGATGAATATCACTCCTTTGATCGTAGAAGGCGATAGTTTTCATCGCTACGATCGAGTCAATATGAAAAAACTAGCAGCGGAGGCTGAAAAAGCAGGGAAAAATTTTAGTCATTTTGGCCCAGAGGCTAATTTATTCGACGAAATTGCCCGTCAGTTTAAACAATATGGCGATACCGGGGCGTGTATGCGCCGTTATTATCTTCATAGCGAAGAAGAAGCCGCTCCTTTTGGTCAGAAGCCAGGAGAGTTTACCCCCTGGGAGCAGACGCCAACAAATACCGACCTACTATTCTACGAGGGTTTGCATGGCGCAGCGGTGGATGGAGAAGTCGACGTATCTAAATATCCTGACCTTATGATTGGGGTAGTACCTATCGTTAATTTGGAGTGGATTCAAAAGATTCATCGTGACACTGCAGAACGGGGTTATTCCGCTGAAGCAGTAACCCATACTATTCTGCGGCGGATGTATGACTATGTTCATTACATCACTCCCCAATTTTCTCGTACCGATATTAACTTCCAGCGAGTACCATTGGTGGATACCTCAAATCCTTTCATTGCTCGGGATATTCCAACCCCCGATGAGAGCATGGTGGTTATTCGTTTCCGGGATCATAAATCTCAAAACTTCCCCTATTTGCTATCTATGATTCATGATTCGTTCATGAGCCGTCCTAATACTATCGTCGTTCCCGGTGGTAAAATGGGAATGGCGATGGAATTGGTTCTCAGTCCCATTATTGAACGAATGATGGAGCGTAAGCAGGCCACTGCTTAACTCTTCCTCTACACCGGGGTGGTGCCCACCACCCCATCTTTGCGATGATTGCTCTTGAATCGTTTCGATCATGGCTCGCTACCTGACTATTCACCCTCAAAATCCCCAAGCACGGTTGGTTAGTCAGGTGGTGGCAGCGGTACGGGAGGGAGGAGTTATCGCGTATCCCACCGACTCCAGTTATGCCCTCGGTTGTCAGATCGGGGATAAATCGGCCCAAGATCGCATTCGACGTATCCGTTGTCTCGACGATAGCCACCATTTTACGTTGGTTTGCCGGGACCTATCGGAATTAGCTCTCTACGCCCGGGTAGAAAATCCGGTATTTCGTCGGCTTCGCGCTCTTACCCCTGGTCCCTACACTTTTCTCCTCAAAGCGACCCATGAAGTTCCCCGTCGCTTGCAAAATCCAAAACGTAAGACCATCGGACTTCGGGTACCTCACCACACCATCGCCCAGGCGCTCTTAGAAGCCTTGGGAGAGCCGTTGATGAGTAGTACCCTAATCCTACCTGGAGCTGATCGCCCCTTGTCCGATCCCATCGAAATCCGCGAATCATTGGAACATCAGGTGGATATCATTATTGATGGTGGTCATTGTGGCCTGGAGCCTACAACGGTAGTGGATATGGTAGAAGATCCCCCCGTTGTGGTACGCCAAGGCCGGGGTGATATTTCCCCCTTCATTTCTCCGTAAGGTTTCCCAAGGTAGGTTGGCGCTGATGGATGACCTGAGTATTTTCCAGCAGTTGGCCGTATGGTCGCTGCCGGTTCTTTTTGCCATCACTGTCCATGAGGTGGCCCATGGTTGGATGGCAAGTCGTTTGGGAGATCTGACAGCCCTGCGTTTGGGGCGAGTGACCCTCAATCCCCTCAAACACATTGACCCGGTGGGAACATTACTGGTACCAGGTATTCTCTTAGTGATGGGGAGCTTGGCGGGGCATCCATTCATTTTTGGTTGGGCTAAGCCGGTACCAGTAGATTATCGCAACCTAGGCCAGCCTAAGCGAGATATGGCTATCGTTGCCCTGGCTGGACCCTTAGCTAACCTACTGATGGCGTTGCTATGGGGTGTCATTATGAAGGCAGGCTACCTATTGGGCGGTGATTGGCCTTGGGCAGGTGTTCCTCTAACCTTTACCGGTTTGGCAGGAATCATTATTAACAGCGTGCTGATGGTATTGAATTTATTGCCCTTACCGCCGCTAGATGGAGGGCGGATTCTAGTGGGTTTATTACCTGTTCCCCTTGCGCTGCGAGTTGCCCGGTTAGAGCGCTATGGTTTTATGATCCTGCTAGTGCTCTTGGCCAGCGGTGCCCTCGGGCAGGTAATGTCACCGCTGGTTAGCCTAACGGAGCGGGCAATAATTACCGCGCTACAACTGTAATTATTTCGATTCGCCGTCTGCGCGAACCCTATTTGCTGAGGAACTTCCCTTGAGCGCTCTGGTTACCCAGAACCGTCGTGTCCTATCCGGGATGCGTCCTACCGGTGCCCTTCACTTAGGGCACTACCACGGTGTGCTAAAAAATTGGCTACGTTTGCAACATGAATACCATTGTTTTTTCTTTGTAGCCGATTGGCATGCGCTCACCACCCACTATGAAGATCCGAGCATTATTGGCGGCCATATTTGGGATATGGTAATTGATTGGTTGGCGGCAGGAATTAGCCCCAGTGCTGCGACGTTATTTATTCAATCCCGAGTGCCGGAACACGCCGAACTACACTTATTGCTATCCATGATTACTCCATTGGGATGGCTAGAGCGGGTTCCAACCTATAAAGATCAGCAAGAGCGGCTACGGGATAAAGATTTATCTACCTATGGTTTTCTAGGTTATCCCTTATTGCAAAGTGCTGATATCTTAATATACAAGGCCGGATCGGTTCCGGTGGGGGAAGATCAGGTTGCCCATGTGGAATTAACTCGAGAAGTGGCTAGGCGTTTTAATCATCTTTATGGACGGGAACCGGATTTTGCAGAAAAAGCTGAAACCGCTGCTAAAAAAATGGGTAAAAAGAATGCCCGTCTTTACAGCGAATTACGTAAGCGTTACCAGGAACAGGGAGACAGTGAAGCATTGCAGGCCGCTCGGGCATTATTGGAAAACCAACCTAATATTACTCTGGCTGACCGAGAACGCTTATTTGGATACTTGGAAGGGGGGGGAATCATTTTATTACCAGAACCAGCGGCTTTGCTGACTCCAGCTTCTAAAATGCCGGGTTTAGATGGGCAAAAAATGTCTAAGTCTTACCACAATACCTTAGGGTTACGAGAAACGCCCGAGGTAATCGAGAAAAAACTTCGGACTATGCCCACCGATCCGGCGCGAGTACGACGTACCGATCCTGGCAATCCGGATAAATGCCCAGTGTGGCATTTCCACCAGATCTACTCTAATGAAGAAGTCAAAGGTTGGGTACAACAGGGATGTTCCAGTGCCGGTATCGGTTGTTTGGAATGCAAACAGCCCATTATTGATGGTGTATTGGCGGAAACAGCACCTATTCGCGAACGAGCTCAGGAATATCTAGAACACCCAGAATGGGTACGCAATATCATTCGGGAAGGCTGTGAGCGAGCCCGTGAGGTAGCGCGGGATACCTTGGCTGAAGTCCGTCAGGTTATGGGGTTGGCATTTCGCTAGTAACCCACCAATGCCCCCCTCGGAGGAAATCACCACCTCTCCCCTGGCACGGGTACGGGGAGAACCTCTCCTCAAGCTACCGGATGATCTGTACATTCCTCCCGATGCCTTGGAGGTATTCTTAGAAACCTTTGAAGGGCCTCTGGATCTTCTTTTGTATCTGATCCGTCGCCAAAATTTGGATATCCTCGACATTCCCATCGCGGAAGTTACTCGTCAGTACATGGCCTATGTGGATCTAATGAAGGATCTGCGGCTGGAGTTGGCAGCAGAATATCTGCTAATGGCCGCCTGGTTGTGTGAAATTAAATCTCGTCTACTGTTGCCCCGCCCAGGGGAAGCGAGTGCAGAAGAAGGAGATCCCCGGGCAGAATTAGTGCGCCGTTTGCAACAGTATGAGCAATTCCGTCAAGCAGCTGAGGACTTGGAGGTCCTCCCCCGTTTAGAGCGGGATCTGTTTCAGACCTATGCCAAAATTCCCGATTCTCCTTCTTCTCGTCCTTATCCTGAAGTTAGTCTAGCGGAAGTTTTAGTAGCTCTACGGGAAGTATTATTGCGGGCTGATTTATTTACCCAGCATCAAATTAATCGAGAGCCTTTATCCGTGCGAGAACGGATGTC
>CAWUNB010000133.1:0-5966 GCA_963923745.1 uncultured Thiotrichales bacterium | reverse complement strand
GACAGATATTGAGCCCAGTCAAACCATCGCCTCTTCCAGCGGTGGCCAGCGGCAACGCGTTGCCATTGCCCGCACTTTGCTAGCCAACAGACCCTTATTGCTATTTGACGAACCTAATTCTGGATTAGACCCCTACACAGCCCAACGTCTGGGGGAATTAATCCGCAATTTGTGCCGCCGTATGGGTAGGCCAGCGCTGATTGTGGCGCACCATGTGGACGACCTATTGCCCTTGGTGGACGCTGTATATCTATTGGACACTCGCCACCATGCCTTGCGTTCCCTGCCGGTAGATCGGGATGCTGTGGAAGAAGCGTTACTTTCTCTCGGAGGGGAGGAAGCGACGACCACATCAGCGGAGGAAGTGGCAACTCCCAATCGTCCTCGTCGCTATACCAAGCAGTGGCGGCAACATCTCACGCCCCATCGCCCCCACCATTGGTTCCTGCGGTACTTGAATGAGTATTTTTGGATCCTCTGGGGCTCGCCCTTGATGCTGCTGTATACCTTTAGCGGAGCCGCCATTATTGGCTTTGTCACGCTGTGGTTTGGTTTTAATTACGACTTATTGGGAGATGGGGTCCGTTCCTTTGTTCACGATGACTCTCTGGCGGGTATTGGTTTTGTCCAAGCTAATGTAGCTGTGCCGTTAATTGCCTGCATCCTTATCGTGGCCCGCAATAACGCTATTATTACGGCTGATTTAGGAAATCGGGTGTTGTCTTCCCAATTTCTGGCGATGCGAAATCTTCACATTCCAGGTCAGCTCTACCTGACCGCAGCCATTTTATCCAATACCCTGGTAGGTGCTCTGGTACTGGTAGCGGCGTCACTGATAGTAGCGGGGTGGACTTCCTTGCAGACCTGGCATGTCCTGTTCCCGGGTCAGCCTATGGAACTTTGGCAAGAGAATTTCTTTCGTGGGTTGCTGCGGGACCCCACCCATTGGCTACGTAACATGAGCTGGGTGGTGTTAAAAGTGCTACTGAGCAGTGCTTGCGGGGCTTGGTTGGCCATCCGTATCGGCCTATCCCGAAAGGATTCGGTTATCGCAGTAAATTACGCTATTGCCCGTTCTATTATCGTGGGGGTTACCGTGACCCTGGCCGTCCACGCCATCATTGCCATAATCGTATTCAGCAAGCCAATTCATTGACGGATGGGAAGGGTGCCCCCCGGACTTATCGCAAAGCCTGGGGGCGACCACCGGAAAAAATCAAGATTAAGTAGGGATTTTGTTAAACCACTTGCGGGAACCTAACCGGCTCCAATCCCTGCTTGCCTGCATTCCCATACGCACCACCATGGTCTTAACCCGCTTCCGCGCCTCATCCCGAGACAAGGCTGCCTGAGTCAGGGTCTGGTAGAAATCGACCGCTTGCTCAAAGCGCTTGCGAGAAAGGCTGGCGCTATCCTTACCCTTGGCGGCACGACGCCTCTCCCAGGTATTACGGTGTTCGATGAGGTAGGTTTGGAGATGCCGTTCTACTTGGCTCTCCAATGCAACACCGTAATCCGTTGCTGTGCCGTACAAAATCCCTCTGGCTTCCTCAAGACTCAAGCCGAAATCAGTCAGCCCGACTTTAAGTAGCTCACGTTCCTGATCCATCAGGAGAATTTTTTGAGATGCAGCATACAACCGCACATAGTCAGAGTAGCGCCCGGCGGCACGCCGACCGGGGACAAGCTCACGGGAGCGGACGTCCTCCACGGGGGAAACCTCGACGGTAGATAACAGTTGAGCAGACACTGGACTAGCCTTTCGCTGTCTCCAGTGCATAACCGACCGGTTGGGGCAACGGCGCTGGCGCAACACGACAACGCAGAATTGTCCAATAGCCGAATAAATTGGCGCTGTGGGTTGCAGTGACCTGCAACCGCGCCGCACGGGTGAACCCATCCAGGTCCATGTCAGGCCGGAAACCGGCTAACCGTGACAGCGGTGATAGTAACTTCTCCACGCCTCGGACCAGAGGACGCTGGGAGTGAAAATGATTAACAATGAATAATTCGCCACCAGGCCGACATACCCGGCGCATTTCATCCACCACCAACACTGGATCTGGTACCACTGACATCACATACATAGCCACAGCCTTGTGGAAACTGCCGTTAGTAAAACGCAGGTTGCCAGCATCCATTTCCAGCAACTCTTCGACATTATTTAAACCTTGATTAGCAACCCGCTCCCGAGCAATGGACAACATCTCTCCTGAGATATCGATACCGGTCACTTGGACATTTGACGGGTACAGGGGGAGGGATAGACCGGTCCCCACGCCAACTTCCAGTACCCGTTCACCGGGGCGCAAACCCAGGCTTTCTACCACTAACTGGCGACCGTGGTGCAAAACAGACCCAAACAGGGTGTCATAGTGGCGAGAATAGCGCCGGTAGGCGCCCTTGATACTATCGATGTTCAAACGGTACCCCTCGGTATATGGATGTCTTGGGGAGGGTGATGGTAGAAGCGATTGGCCATTTCGAAGTGCCCACGGGCACCACGGGACAACCACTGTAAAATGGTCGCCAATTCTGACAGGTCCATCCCCCTATTTTCAACAGAGTCTACGCTTTTGCAGCAATCCCTGTTATGACGAAGGTCGGGCCATAACAAGGGATTTCTACATAAAAAAAGCGGGGATTTCAGAAGGGTAGCCGCCCTTTAGCGCCCCGTAATAGATTCATCAGCCCACCCCGCTTATTCATTTGTTTCATCATCCGCTGCAATTGGTCGAACTGCTTCAGCATCCGATTAACATCCTGCACTTGGGTCCCTGAGCCAGCGGCAATACGCCGTTTGCGGGAGCCTTTGATGAGATCTGGGAAACGACGTTCCTTAGGAGTCATGGAGCAGATGATAGCTTCCATGCGTATTAATTCCTTGTCATTTGCTTGGGATTTAACTTCATCGGGTACTCGCCCCATACCAGGTAACTTATCCATGAGGCCTGCTACTCCTCCCATGCGCCGCATCTCACCCAACTGGCCGCGAAAATCTTCTAAATCAAATCCTTTACCTTTTTTGAGTTTGCCCGCCAGTTGCTCTGCTTTCTCCCGATCAACTTTGCGAGTCAAATCTTCGATAAGGGACAACATATCCCCCATTCCCAGAATGCGAGAGGCTACTCGATCGGGATGAAAGGGCTCTAGTGCATCTGTTTTCTCCCCAACCCCCAAAAATTTGATGGGCTTGCCGGTGATATGGCGGATAGACAGGGCCGCACCTCCCCGGGCATCACCATCAGTTTTGGTAAGTACTACGCCGGTAAGGGGCAACGCCTGATGAAAAGCTCGGGCAGAGTTAGCTGCATCCTGGCCGGTCATACTGTCCACGACAAATAGGGTTTCCACAGGCTCAATAGCGCTGTGAATCCGCCGGATTTCCCCCATCATCGCTTCATCGATATGGAAACGACCAGCAGTGTCCACAATCACCACATCCAGGTGCTGACGGCGAGCTTGAGCTATTGCGTTACGGGCAATATCCACCGGATCTTCTTGGGGAGTGCTGGGAAAAAAAACCGCTCCCACTTCTCCAGCCAAGGTTTTCAATTGGTCGATAGCTGCCGGTCGATAGATATCGCAACTAGTAACAAGGACTGACTTATGTTTGCGTTCCTTAAGAAAACGCGCCAGTTTGGCCGCTGTGGTGGTTTTACCAGAGCCCTGGAGACCTGCCATGAGTACTACTGCTGGTGGGCGCACAGCTAAGTTTAGATCTTCGTTGGCCTGTCCCATGATGGTCACTAATTCTTCGTGGACCACCTTAATGAGAGCCTGGCCAGGGGTAAGGCTATGGGTAACTTCTTGGCCTACCGCCTTATTGCGGATTTGTTCGATTAAATCTCGCACTACTGGAAGGGCTACATCCGCTTCCAATAAGGCCATCCGCACTTCACGGAGGGTATCTTTGATATTGTCCTCGGTCAGTCGTCCTTGGCCCCGTAGGGCTCGCAGAGTACGTTCTAGGCGTTGGGTCAGATTTTCAAACATGGGAGAATCCTAGCTAGGCTCAGCATAAGAACTGACAATAGACCACGCAAACAGCGCAATGCAATGCAATAGTGATTTGGACGGAGGGGCTGTATCAAACAAAAAAAAGCCGTAGGGAATACTCCCCACGGCTTAACACGAGGTAGCTAGAGAAAAATCTACAGATACAAATTACAGCTCTGCGCTGTCTCGTTCCCGCAGCACTTTTATCTGGAACAGGGTATTCCGTTCCTCCTCCTCCAAAGCCGCCTGGATATAGTGAATCGTGCTCTGATAGCGGGGAATCACGTTGTACTTCAAAGCATTAACCCGTTTCTGGGTCTTACGTTGCTCGGCCAACATGCGTCGTAGTGCCGTTTCGGCCTCTGCCAAATTAGCCAGTACGGAGGTTAATCGAGTTAGCCGACGACGGGTTTCATCAAAAGACGTATCGGTCCACATCAGCCCCAAGGGTTGGAGCGGTAGCAGTTCTGTGGACACGGCGGGGTACTCCACGCCCAAACTGGAGCGGGGCAAAATTTTTACCGCCAGACTGGGTGGCAACCCCAAAGCTGCCTGTTGCAGGGCCCGTTTACCCATCCGCATATGGGTAATACCCAACCAGGAATAGGCTTCTTCTAAACTCGCCCGCGCCTCTAGCCGCAGGGTGCGGTAACGGGCCAAGCGCTCGTAGACCAAACGGGTGAGCAATTCGCGCTTGCGTTCCAGCAGGGTGTAGCCCTGATGGAGAAAGCTGACCTGGCGGCGTAGAGCCAGCAGGGCGCTTTTCGTGGGGGGAACTTTGAGCTTCTGAGCCATAGAGAATCCGGGACGCGGTGGGGAAGAAGAGGGGCACCCGGAGGTGCCCCCAGGATGCTAGGCCTCTTCGGTCGCCTTGCTCTTTTCCCAACGGTGGTACTTGGCCAGATCCCCATCCCGTACCCGGGATAGCAGTTCCGGTGGCAACAGGGACAACAGATCCCAGGCGACGTTGAGGGTCTCGATGATGGATCGATCTTCCTCTTCCCCTTGACCGACAAAGCGGGTTTCAAACAACCGGGCAAACTCCAGATACCGCCGGTCCGTTTCCGACAACTCTTCAGCCCCGATGATGGACGCCAGGTTACGAATCTCCAGGGCACGGGCGTAGGAGGCGTACAACTGACTGGCCACCCGAGGATGATCATCCCGAGTGAAGTCCTTGCCCACGCCGTCTTTCATCAAACGAGACAACGATGGAGAGATGTTAACCGGCGGGTAAACCCCTTGGTTGTGCAGCTCCCGGGACAACACGATCTGACCTTCGGTGATGTAACCGGTCAGGTCGGGGATGGGGTGGGTAATATCATCGGACGGCATGGACAGCACCGGAACGAAGGTGATGGAGCCACGCCGATTCTTGATACGTCCCGCCCGCTCGTAAATTTCCGCCAAATCGGAATACAAGTAGCCGGGATAGCCCTTCCGAGACGGCACGTCCCCTTTGGCCGTGGCCACTTCCCGCAACGCTTCGGCGTAGTGGGTCATGTCGGTCATCACCACTAAGACATGGCGATCCAGGTCATAGGCCAGATATTCCGCCGCCGTTAAGGCGGTACGGGGCAGCAATAGCCGTTCAATGGGCGGGTCATCCGCCAAATTGAGGAACATGGCCACATTGCCCAATACCCCCGAGGATTCAAAATCTTCCTCGAAGAAGCGGGCATCGCTGTAGGACACCCCCATGGCGGCGAACACCACTGAGAAGCTGGCGTCTTCCGACAGCAACTTGGCTTGGCGCACGATCTGGGCGGCCAACCGGTTATGGGGCAACCCGGAACCGGAGAAAATAGGCAGCTTTTGGCCGCGCACCAGGGAGTTCAGGCCATCAATGGTGGAAATACCGGTTTGAATAAACTCCCGGGGATAGGCCCGGGCCGCCGGGTTCACCGCCGAGCCGTTGACGTTACGCCGTTGCTCAGAGATGAGGGGGGTGCGACCATCCCGAGGCC
>CAWUNB010000132.1:0-5967 GCA_963923745.1 uncultured Thiotrichales bacterium | reverse complement strand
GTCGATTTCCGTGCGCCTGGCACCATATGCATTCCACGCAAGAGCGTGGAACGAGGAAGCGTGGGAACGAGGACACGAGGACCGCTCCCTGAGCGGAGTCGAAGGGAGCGGGGCTGTCTATCAATTAGTCTAATCAAGTCCTATTCGCGAAACCGTCAACTTAAAAATTCATCTGTAACATCAGGCTGCTGACTAACCCGCGTACCATGGTTTCAATTGGACTGATGGAATCCCCGGCGATATTAAAAGCCGCCAGCTGCACTTGCCCCTTAGTCGGCGGGTGTTGCAGAGCGACTCGCACCCGGTAGAGGGTTTGTTTGGGTTTGAGTTGATTGGGATCCTCGGTGGTCACCAGCAACCCGCCGTATCGAGTGGCTAACAGTTCGGCAGGAAGCTGATCCACCGGCACGGTATCGATGGCCGCAACCGTGCCGACAATGATTTCCTCAGCCACACCGCGCAGGTAAGCCCGGGTTATTGCGCCTGGGTGAATCCGCTTAACGTCGTCCTCATCGACATAGACTTCGGCAATCCAGCGCGTTGGATCAATTATCCGGGCCAAAACTTCCTGGGGAGCCACAATTTGCCCGGCGACCTGATCCGGCGCGACATCCACCACCACCCCTGAGAATGGCGCCAGGATTTGCAATTGTTGGGTTTCGCTGTGGGCCCCGGTTATTTCAGTCCACTGCTGCGCCCATTGTTCTCGGGTCGTGCGCAGGGACTCGCGCAAGCGTTCCGCGCCCGTGGTGGCCAATAGACGGCTATCCAGGGCACCCATCTTCGCGCTGGCCCGTGCTTGGCGAAGTTCCAGATCGGCTGACTCCAAACTCACCAGCAACTGGCCCGCTTCGATGGGGCCCTGTTGAGGAATGTGGGTTATGCGTGCCGGTCGCGGGGAATACACGGCAAATTCTTGTTCGGCCCGCAGCCAGCCTTCTCCATGAATTTGTTCTTTCCAGGGTAAGGCTAAGGCTAACAATAGCCCGGCCAGAATAAAACCAACCCGCAAAAGCGATATCCCACGAATTTGCTGGCGTTCTTTCCACCACACGCCTACTTCGTCATAAATAGGTTTAACAATGAACCAGCCAATCTCGACGCCGAATAATAAGAGTCCTAAAATTTTGAAAAAATAATAATAAACCGCCAGCGCAATTCCTAAAAACAAAAAGAATCGGTAGCCTAAGGTAAATAATCCAAACCCCAATAGCCAGGACGGTGATTTTTCTCCTTCTAAGGTCGGCGGTGCTTCACGAAATCCTAATAAGTGTTTACGCAAAAAATAGCGTACCGCTTTACTCGCTTCACTGTGAAGATTAGGAATTCCCGTAGCATCGGACAGCATATAATAGCCATCGAAGCGCATAAACGGGCTGGCATTAATAGCCAGGGTCATTACCCAACTGGTGGTTGCCAAAAAGAATAAAGCACTACGCCAAGCCGCATCGGGAAAAAAGGCCCAAGCCAAGGTACACCAGGCCGCTAACATCAGCTCAATACGCATACCAGCCGCAGCAATAGCAAAGCGATCCCGGCGTCGAGTTAAACGCCAAGTTTCACTGGTATCGGTATAGAGCATGGGCAATAACAACACGATGGCAATACCCATGCGGGGTACCCGCAGCCCAAACTGTTTAGCGGTAAACGCATGTCCCAATTCGTGAATGATTTTTGCCACCACCAGGGCCACTGAATAACTCATTAAACCGGGTAGAGATAGCGTTTCCACAAAAGTGGTGATAAAGGTATCCCACTGTTGCAAAACAAAAAATAATCCCAATAGACCGGCGAAGAGAGAAAGCCATAATGCCCGCCGGCCTAGTAATGGAGAAAACCAAGGAAGGAAACGACTTAAAAATCGATCCGGATTGACTAAAGGAATCCGAATCATTAGGTAATTATGCAAGGCTTTACTGGCTAAACTGGCTTTAGGTAAACCCCCTTGACTAGCCCGGCGCAGTAATTCCTGATTGACCAACAATTCATGGTGCAAAAAGAATTGCTTAACGGCGAGAACTTCTTCTAGGGACGGTTCCAGCAAGGTTTCCTCAGCCACGCGCTCAGCGACTTGTTTAGCATCGCCTAAATTCCACCTTGCCAAAATTTCAAATTCCAACCAGCCAATCCGAAAAAATCGACCCCGCACCGGATCTTCAATGACCCAACTGGGAGAACCATTGCGTTGAGTGCTCCCCGGATGCAGGGCTAGATCCTCCCGTAAGGGCGGGAGGTGTAGGGTTTGGGCTAATAGTTCAGCCACTGACGCAGCACTCCTAGAGGGCGTCTGAATAGAAAGTAGCCCATCATTACCCACTCCCCGTTAATTTTAGCGCTGCCCCGTAATCCCAGGCGCACTTTATCCTGAGCCGGAAGCACGGCCCGGACTCGGTAAGCGGCTACGCCATCGGGGGAACGGGTGGCTTGGTAACTGGCTTGATCAATGATGGCGGTCATGGGGTTGAGGGGATCGGCGTAGAGCAATATCTGAATGGGAGCGCCCGTCTGTAAATTGATAGCATCGTGGACCGGTACCCAGGCATTCACGCCAATTTGATTATCGTCCGCCAATTCCATGATGCGCTGGCCAGCGTTGACCGGTTTACCAATCCAATCGTTTTCTTGTCCGTAAACGGCAAGGCCGTCCCGGCTGGCTTTAATATCCAAGCGTGCCAGTTGCTCTTCCAAAAAAGCGACTTCAGCTAAATGCTCGTTAATACGGCCTTTGAGGACACCCGCTTCTTCGTTTTTCTCGGTGGCCATAAAAGCGCGATGGGCACTGGCTAAATACTCCGCCCGGGAAACTTCTAGGGCTTGGCGGGCGGAAGCCAAGCGATTACGGAGGGCGGTGTCATCTAAGCGAATCAGCCCATCGCCTTTTTTCACCGCTTGGTTGGGCTTGGCCACCATTTCCGCCACGATGCCTTCTACCGGTGCGGTCACCGCAATGGCATCCAGGGAAATAATTTCAGCGGGGACGATGACAAATTGACGAATAGGTAGCCCGAGAATGAGTAGCAACGCTAGGAAACCGCGCAGCAAATAGCGACGGGTTTTCAGATTGCGTCCGTCCAACATTTGCTGGACGCTATGGAGAAGGCCGCGCTGCTGGCGCAGATTGTCCAGACAGACGCCATACAGCTGGTGCAGGGTGTTGAGCAACGGCCCCAGGGCGGCGGTCCCACCAGCGTCTGTTACGTATACCACAACCCCGATAGGCATCGCCGCGCTGGCCAACAGAGGGCCAACCAACACCTTTTCCGGCCAATATTCTTGCCATACTTCCCGCAAGTGCTCGGGAATGTCGTCGACCCCGAAATAACCGCTTTCTGAGAGGTGAGGGAGCAGTGCTTTGATGACCTGCTCGCTCCAGGAGCCAAAAGCACTGCGTCGGTCCACTGAGGTGAGTCCCGCTGCGGTACTTAGCATCGGCTCTCCTTGGTGCACGGTGAATACTAGGGCCGAGCGATAGGGCACTAAGGCAAAGGTTTCATTGGCCATCACGAATAGCAAAGCCGATTCACTGTCGGCGGATCGGGCTTTGGCCGCGAGCTGCTCAACGACAAACCAGGGGTTAGGCCGCGAAGAATCGTCCATACCTTAATGTCCGGCCGCCCCAGGCTCCGGCTGGGTCAGTACAGCCGAGCCACTCATCCCCGGTAATAATTTGTTGGCATTGCCTGATAACAGCGCTTCCATTTCAAAAGTCTGATTGACCGAATCAATACGGGCGTTAATCGCGCTGACCTTGGCCTCATAAGTCAGACCGGTTTCATCAATCGTCACTTTCAGGGGTGTCCCTACCCGAATTTTGGTGAATAACTTGGAGCTGGCACTTAAGCGTAACCGGGGCACGCCAGCAGAAATAATATCCAGCAAGGGTTGGCCTACCGTGGTGGTTTGATAGGGTTTTCCCGTGACTCGGACCACATAGCCGGCAAACGGAGCGACTAATTTGCATTGACCGGCTTGGTATTGGGTTAGCTTGAATTGCCCCCCGGCTTTGGTTACCTGGGCCGCTGCGGTGGTCACTTCAATTTCCGACGCGGCATCCAGGGATTTCAAGCGAATCTTGGCTTCCAAGGTTTCATTGGCGGCGGTCAGTTCTGATTGGGCAATCTGGGCGCGGGCCTCATTTTCGGTGCAATCAAAGCGCACCAGGGTATCGCCTTTATTAAAAGATTGACCAATATGGGACGGGATCTGATGGATTTGCCCAACGATGGGGCTAGAAATGACCGTCTCAATTTCAGCCCAGGCTTGTACCAAGATCCGGTCTTCTGGGGCGACAGTGTGGGCCGGCGGCGGGGTTGCGCCACTGGCTGTGGCCAGATACGCCATCCCCCCCAGGAGGATGGCTAGGCGACGGCCCGGATTAGCTATCCAGGCCAATTCATGGGTCACTGGGTTGAGCAACGGGGTAAGCAGGCCCATGGATCTAATCACTGTTATTGGCAATCCATTCGCGCAGGTTACCCACATTGGCGGTAATCGCCGCTTCCCCCATTGCCCTGTAAGTGGCTTCCCGTATTTCCGTGGGTAGGGTCGCGGTGTAGTTGACACTGTTTTGACCTGCTGCGGTGAGAACCACTTCACCTTTCTTTAATCCCTTACCACTGTCGGTTACTTTCAAGTTCACCAGCAATTTGAGAACGTGGGGCTGGGTCTGATTAACCACGTCAAAACCGCTACGGGTTAACCCCTGACTAAGGCCTCCTATTAGCACTTTGCCGGTTTGCTGGTCATCAAGGGAGAGTTGTACTTTCGGGCGGGGACCGGCTTTGGCCAGCAGGGGAGTAGACAATTGAGTTTCAGCTTGGGCCAATGTTTGTTCTACGTTGTGGGCGACTTCGGCGACGGTTAATTCATCGAAATTACCAAAACTGAAATCCTGTCCCAGGGAATGCTGAATACGAGCATAAGCCGCTTGGGCGTTAGCGTAGGCAATCGCCCGTTGATATTTGGAAACAGCAGAACGAGCATTGGCTCGTACCAATTCCAATTGTGTTTCTGCCTTGCTGGTGACTCCCGATTTAGCGACCGCTGCTACCCGCTCATCTACTTCCATGCTTTTTTGAGCCAGATCTAAATCGCTTTTGGCTAAACCATAACGCAAAGCAGCGATACGGGTCTGCGTCATAATGGCCATAGCCAAGGCTTGGCGACGGGCATTATCGGTTTCAATTTGTTGATCGCCGGCTTGTTGGACCGCTGGGGCATTAAGCAGACGGAGTAGATTCCAGGATACCCGGGTGCTGCTTTCAATCCAATCGTTGTTATAAAGCAGGCTATTGCTGTCGTATTGAGCGCCAAGACCAAAAGTTAAATTGGGAAAGGCTTGCATTAATTGTCGGCGGGTTTCATCAGCAGAAATACGTTTTTTGTAATCTTCTTCTCGTAATTCCGGGCGATTCATTAAAGCGGTATCTTCTAGTAGCGCTAAATTGGTAGGTAGGGGTTGCAGCGTTTGTTCTGATTCATCCGCTACCGTAAATTGACTGGTGGGGGTTGACATTAATGCCGCTAATTCGGCTTTAGCGAAATCTAATTCCTGACGGCGGGTATTGAGCAGCGCCACGGCATCGACGAGGGAGCGTTGATAGGCCAGGGCTATTTGTACCGGCATGGCTCCGCGTTTTTCTGCGGCCCGCGATTGTTCAATAGCGACTTCCGCCTGTTTCATAACTGTTTCGGCTTCATGAGCTAATTTTTGCGCGGCTAAAGCCCGGAGGAAAGCGTAACGGACATCGTGTACCGTGGTTTGAATTACTCGACGCTTACGCTCTTGGGCGATTAAATATTCATCGGCCCGTTGTTTGGCCCGGTAGTAGGACACCCCGAAGTCCAACACATTCCAGCTAAATTCTACTGAACCCAGCTTGTGACCCCTATCGGAAGACGTAGAAAAGCTTTGGGTACGGGCCATGGCGTCATCGGGGCGAGAACCTTGGGTGCCGTATAAGGGCC
>CAWUNB010000131.1:0-5983 GCA_963923745.1 uncultured Thiotrichales bacterium | reverse complement strand
GGGCACTGGTATCGATTGTCACCACGGCTAGATTAGAAAATACACCACTAACATTCCCTGCTATATCGCTTTGACGCACTTGTATTTCATTTGCACTATAACTTCCTTCTGTCACTAGAAAAGTCGTACCGGATCCATTACTCCAATTAATTCCACTATCCGTACTGTATTCCCAATGAGCTCCTGCCTCAATATCACTAACTTGGATTACCCCTGTATGAGTAATTCCATCAGTTCCACTGGCACCACTATCACTCATTAATGCCAACGTTGGAATAACCGGGACGGTGAAGTCTAAAGTAATCCCCAAACTATTTTTAGTAATAGATCCAACATTTCCTGCTCTATCAATTTGCCGCACCTGGATAGTTTCTGCTGGATAATGACCTACAGCCAGAGTAAATGTTTCTCCTTCGCCATCGGTCCAATCGGTTCCGCTGTCGGTGCTGTATTGCCAATGAGTACCCAGCTCTAATGCAGTAATCTGAATACTATTGCTATGGGTAATACCATCTGTTCCACTCGTACCGCTATCACTGACTAAAGCAAACATCAACGCCGTTGGTACCGTCGAATCTATGGTCAAGGTGGCAAGATTTTCCACAGCATCAGAGATATTTCCGGCTTGATCTACTTGGCGTACCTGTAGAGCCCCAACATCATAGCTACCCTCTTCCAAAACTAAGCGATTACTTTCTCCCTGAAGCCAACTATTTCCCCCATCCGTGCTGTACTCCCAAAAAGCCCCTGTTTCTAATCCGCTGATAGTAACAATGCCGCTACTCGTCACACCGTCGTGAGAATCAATACCACTATCGCTTACCAACTGGAGAATAGGAGTTAGGGGAGTATCAAGGTCAATGGTAATCGGAGTGGAATTGACGACAGCAGCAGAAACGTTATGGATACTGTCTATCTGATGGACTTGCACCTGATCAACGGAGTAAACACCTGCTGATAATAGAAAATGGCTACCTTCTCCTATTTGCCAATTAACGCCATGGTCAGTGCTATATTCCCAGGTAGAGCCATTCTCTAATCCAGTAACGTGAACAGTACCGACACGACTAACGCCATCATTACCATGGCTTCCCGTGTCATGAGTCAATACCCAGCCTAGCCCATTCGTTGTGCTATTAACCGTGATAGCCAGAGTATTCGCTGCCACAGCACTGCTGTTCCCTCTCCCATCTATCTGACGAACTTGTATGGCACCGAGTGAGTAGCTATCTGCTGCCAATAGAAAAGAACTTCCTTCGCCCACTGTCCAATTCACCCCACCATCACTACTGTATTCCCACCGTGCACCAGTCTCTAGGCCGGTAACTAATACGGTGCCATCATCAGTAATGCCGTCATCAGCCTGACTACCGTTATCATTGGCCAGACGTATTACCGGAATGGGGGGTACAGTGGTATCTATAGTAAAGGCGGCACTATTTTGGCCAACACCACTGGTATTACCTGCTTTATCGGTTTGCTTAACCAAGATCGTCCCTGTTGGATAGTTTCCCTCCATAAGAGTAAAACCTGTTCCTTCACCATTAACCCAATTTACTCCACCGTCGAGGCTATATTCCCACCGCGCCTCTGCTTCTAAATCTGTAATAGCTATCCGTCCTTGGTGAGTTAGGCCATTAGTGTTGTTTGATCCACCGTTGCTGGCTAAATGGGGAATCGGTGTGGCCGGTGAACTGAGATCCACCGTGATATCAATTAAAACTGCAGTGGCTGTGCTAACGTGGCCGGCAATATCCAATGAACGAGCTTGTATTTGTCCGGATGAATAATCTCCTGCAGGTAAAGTAAAAGCGTGACCTTCTCCCTGAGTCCAATTGACACCACCATCGACGCTATATTGCCAGTGGGCAGCCGCTTCCAGTCCAGTAACATTAATAATATTTGAGGAAGTTAGACCATCGTGACCATTACTCCCCGTATCCTGGGCCAGCCCAATTGTTGGCCCTTGGGGTGCACTCCGATCCACCGTGATAGCCATTCCATTCTGACTAATGTCATGGCTAACATTGCCTGCGCCATCAATCTGGCGCACCTGAATTTTTCCAATTGGGTAAACCCCTTCTTCCAGGACAAACTGATTACTTTCTCCTCGAGTCCAATCAATTCCTCCATCGGTACTGTATTCCCAATAAGCGCCCGCTTCTAACCCAGTGACATCGATAGTGCCGGTATGGGTGATCCCATCTTCGGCGCTAGTACCGGTATCACTGGCTAATCGGAAAGTAGGGGCAGAAGGCGGCTGATCGTCTATGTTGCAGGCAAAGGAACTGAGGGCAGTGGCAATCACAGTGCCCTGGCTATCCAACTGGCGAACTTGAATTACTCCAGGGTCATAACGGCCACTGGTCACGGTAAAGTGGTTGCTGCTGGTACCTTCTATCCAGTTAGCTCCTCCATCCGTGCTGTATTGCCAAGAGGTGCCTGCTGGCAATCCCGCTACGCTAAATAGGCCAATCTGGGTAATACCGTCACTACTGCTGGTCCCGCTATCGTTGAACAAATTCACAGTTAGTGTGGGACTGGTTACCAGCAATTCATTTCCATCAGCCGTTATTCCTGTAACAGTAGTATTTCCCGCTTCATCAGTTTGCCGCACCTGTACCTCACCAACAGTGTACAGACCCGGTACTAAACGAAAACTATTCTCTGCCCCCTGACTCCAGTGATTACCGCTATCTGTGCTGTATTCCCAGTGAATAGTGGGTACCAACCCAGTTATTGTGACTGTACCCAGCGGCACATTTAGATCACTGCTCAATTGGAAAACTACAGGACTTGGGGCCGTACTATCCACTGTCACCGCTGAGACATAAGACCCCACCGAACTGTTGTTACCTGCACCATCGGTCTGGCGCACTTGGATAGTCCCTTCGGGGTAGTGACCCGCTGCAACCAGAAATTGCTCCCCTGTTCCGCCAGTCCAGTGGTTCCCACCATCGGTGCTGTACTCCCAACTCCCACCGGTTACTAAACTGCCTACCTGAAACACCCCCGTGTGGGTCAAACCATCACGCCCACTGGTTCCGCTGTCACTGGCCAGGGTCAAAATAGGCGACGGTGGTGGTGTGAGGTCCACGGTAATGACGGTGGTGTTGTGGACAGTACTGCTAACACCACCCGCTCTATCCCATTGACGTACTTGAATCGTTCCAACGGCATAGCTTCCTTCAGCCAAGGTAACGGTATTACCTTCACCGATAGTCCAATTTACCCCACCATCGATACTGTATTCCCAATAGGTTTCTGTTCCCAATTGGCCGAGCTGTAAAGTACCGAAACGAGTTAAACCATCTGCTGTTCCCACGCCGCTATCATTTGTAAGCGTCATCGTTGGCGTGATCGGCTCTCCCTGTACAATGGTAATGATCTGGTTATTTTGACCTACTGAATAAGAGAGATTTCCTTGAGCGTCCCACTGACGGACCTGAACGACACCCGCTTCATAATGACCCGGCGGTAAGGTAAAGCGATCAGCCACCCCTGTTGCCCAGTGGAGCCCCCCGTCTACGCTGTACTCCCAACTGCCACCTACTTCCAAGAGGCCCACCTGCATCGTTCCCTGGTGAGTTACGCCGTCACTGGCACTGCCACCGGTATCACTGATCAACGCCAGGGTCGGTGCCGCTGGTAAGACGGTGTCCAATACGAAATGACCGGTAGCGATAACTTGATTACCCGCCTGATCAGTAGTAATTAATCCTACTTCTTGATCACCATCTCTTGTCCAATGAAGACTACCGGTTATGGGGGATGATAACCCCGTGTCCAAATACCATCTATTATGGGGATTAGCCGTAACTTGATAACGAGCGCCTCCCAATTCTAGGATTAGGGTATCGCCACTATCAGCGGTACCATTTAATATTGGAGTTAGGCTATTTGTTGTTAAATTGTCTAAGGTAGGAGTGCTGATATGAGTATCAACATATACTCCACGGATAGCTTGGGTATCGCCTACCATTACTACTAAACTACTTCCCCCATCTGAAACAATTTCATTTTCAGCAAAAGAAACTGACCACGTTCCATCTTGATTGATAGGAACTGTTTTAGCTAATTTCTCTTCAAAATTACTCCAAGTTAATGTTACTTCATTAATTGACGTAGTGGTACTGACATAACCAGATATGGTGATTCCTAAATGTTTCTCTTGGGCATTAATATAATTATCACTGGTAACATCATTAATCACACAAACAGTAGTACCAGTACTAGCTCTGGCAGAGATGATGGAAACTAAGCTATCAGTACCAGATGCCGCAACTTGTCCGGCACCATCCATCAACAATGTCACTCCAACTGGATCAAGATAATCGCCGCTTGCAGTATTTTTTAGACTGGTAGTAAGGGTAGCCAATACTTCGCTAGATGATTTATTGATCTCGGCACCAGATAAGGCGGCCAGTAATTTGCCATATGCATTCGCTTGATCATTTGGGGTACCATCCATAGTAATAGTAGCAACGGGTACTTCACCTTGCACTAAATCCTGAGGCTGATTATTCGCATCATGTAAACCTACCGCTAAGGCAACATGATCGTTTGCTTCGATAACCGCTTGATCTAACGTAGAATTACCTAACACAATATCGGTGAGTGAATTACTTCCTTCCGTTAAGCCGAGAGTACGTACCGCTAATTCAGTTAGTGGATTTAAATTAATATGGTAATCAGCCGATTTATCAATAATCAGTGCCGCACGTAAATCTACTGTCAAATCTTCTGCGTGTTGTGTTGCTTCATCAAAATAATCGGGATTTTCATTACTATCATGGACTCGTACTAAGATAGCTCCCCGATAACTACGCGAAATAGCTATTACAAAATTCCCATTATTGTCCACTTGCGCTGTTGCTAAAACAGAACCATCTTCTCGATACGCAGTAACAGTTAATCCATTATTTTCTACTACTGGACCTAAAACTATTGTTCCATTGAGATTCATTAATTGTTCTTGCGTTTGCGTAGTATCTCCAGAGCTACTTTTTCCTTGACTGGCTAAGACTGCTATTCCGCCAACACCTAAAAAAACTGTTGGTAGGGTAAGTGATAAACCACCACTAGCGACATGATTACTAGCCGGTATATAACTAATGAATTGATTACTCTCTGCTAAGTTTATTGATAAATTATTGGTCGATTGTTCAATCAAATTAAGGACTAAGTCATAAACATGATTGCTTTCACCATAAACATATACTAATTGCCCTCCGTTCTGAGTTGCAATACCTGTTGGTGTTGTGTTGGTGACAAAGTAATTTTCTTGTGCTGCTGGTAACTCTACTACACACTTATTTTCTGAAGATGATCCGTAAAAATTTTCTAATATTAATTGCGTACTATCAGGATATAACAGTGATAAATCACTTCCTTGTTGAACAGCAATAACATTGAGTGCAAGAACATCTTCTTTTAGATCTTTACTAATATTTTCCTGTACCACTCGATAATGCTTTCCTGCTTTAGCTGCTACCCGAGTTATTTTACCCTGCACTAACAATTGCGAATTGCTGCCTTCAGTATGGAGAACATATGGTGATACTTGGATATTGTCGCTTCTGTTTGTCATAACTGTTACCCCCTGTTTTACCAGAGCATTAGAACGGCATCCGCTCATGTTTTGGGCAGATACACCCCGCTGTCTATTTAGCACACATTTTATGGAAAAATTTCAAGAATAAATGCCATAAGATCTTTTTTTTATGGAATTTATCAAAAGTTCACCGCCGCTGCTAAAAAACAACGGGGTATTGGTGAGGACACAGGGCGATTTTTTGGGGGTGGCAGAAAATAAGACGGCGGGATAAGGATTTAATCCCACCGAAACCTGAGCCCACCCTACCCCCCTAAAAACTAAGGGGGCAGGGAAGTTGAGGACAGGGATCGATGTTTAGCTTGGATGGACCGCTAAATCACGGCTAACTCCGGTTTGATGTACACCGTCGCCAGGGCGGTGTTGTGA